>JAZSOQ010000028.1:0-27909 GCA_045537015.1 Eubacteriales bacterium | reverse complement strand
GATTTCGTCGGCTCCTTTCGGCGCGTGGACTCGCTTTGCTCGTCTTGGTGGTGTTTTTCGGCGGCAAAGCCACCGAAAAAACGAATTTTTTAAAAAGAACTAAAAGGAGGTGCGGAAATGGGCGGCTTCGTTCACTTGCATCTGCATACCGAATACAGTCTTCTTGACGGCGCGTGCCGTATCAAGGATATCCCCGAGGCGGTCATCGCGGCGGGGCATTCTGCCGTTGCAATGACGGATCACGGCGGTATGTACGGAACGATGCAATTTTACCGCACCTGTATCGAAAAGGGTATCAAGCCCATCATCGGATGCGAGGTCTACGTTGCTCCCGGCTCACGATTTGACAGAGTTTCGGGGCGCGAGGGAGGTTCGCACCATCTTGTTCTGCTTTGCGAAAATGAGATCGGATATAAGAACCTGACTTATATGGTTTCGAAGGCTTTCACAGAGGGCTTTTATTCGCGTCCGCGAGTTGACCTTGAGCTTCTTCGCCATCATTCCGAGGGACTGATAGCTCTTTCTGCCTGCCTTTCGGGCGAGATCCCCTCTGCACTCACCGCGGGCGACCGCGAAAGGGCGGAGAATATCGCAAAGACATACAAGCAGATCTTCGGAAAAGATCATTTTTATATCGAGCTTCAGAACCACGGCATCGCGGAGGAAAGGCAGATCCTGCCCGAGCTTTACGAGCTTGCCTGCGAGCTTAAGCTCCCAGTTGTAGCCACCAATGACGTGCATTATCTCCGCAAGAGCGATGCGCGCGCGCAGACCGTTCTTATGTGCATTCAGACGAACACCACAATGGCAGACGGCGGCAGACCGGGATTTGAGACCGAAGAGTTTTATTACAAATCAACACAGGAAATGGAGCGCCTTTTCGGCGGATTTGAGGGTGCTATCGAAAACACCGTTAAGATCGCGGAAAGATGTAATCTTGTATTCGAGGACGAGGGCTATCTCTTGCCGACCTATCCCCTCCGCGAGGGCGAGAATGCGGCGGACTTGCTTCGACTTCGCACCTATGAGGGCATTGAGCGGCTGATGCTTGCGGGCAGACTCCCCGCAGAGGGCTTTACACTCACAGATTATATGGAAAGAGCCGACTATGAGCTTGACGTCATTCATTCGATGGGATTTGACGATTACTTCCTCATCGTTTCGGATTACGTCGGATTTGCAAAGGGTGCGGGAATCCCCGTCGGTCCCGGCAGAGGCTCGGGATGCGGAAGCCTTGTCGCCTTCGGCACGGGAATTACAGATATTGACCCGCTCCGATTTGATCTGCTCTTTGAGCGATTCCTCAATCCCGAGCGAGTCAGTATGCCCGATATTGATATCGATTTTTGCTACAACCGCCGCGATGAGGTCTTGGCTTACGTTAAAGATAAATACGGCACGGATCGCGTTTCGCAGATCATAACCTTCGGCACACTTGCCGCGCGTGCGGCTATCCGCGATTGCGGACGTGCTCTCGGTATGAGCTACGCCGATGTTGACGAGATCGCAAAACTCGTCCCCCGTGAGCTTGATGTTACGATAGATCAGGCTCTCGTCGTTCCCGCGCTTAAAGAAAAATACGATTCTTCCGACGATATTCGCGAGCTTATCGACACGGCGCGCCTGCTTGAAGGCATGCCCAGAAACGTGTCGATCCACGCCGCGGGTGTCGTTATCACCGAGCGACCCGTTTATGAATACTTGCCGCTGGCGGTATCGGGCGGTGCGGTCATAACGCAGTTCGATATGGACACCGTCGCGTCGCTTGGACTTCTGAAATTCGACTTCCTTGCCCTGCGTTATCTGACCATCATTGACGATGCGGTCAAGATGATAAAAGAAAAAATGCCCGATTTTGAGATCGAAAAGGTCGATCTGGGCGACAAAAAGACCTATGAACTCATCTCCTCGGGACAGACGAGCGGAGTTTTTCAGCTTGAATCTTCGGGCATGAAGGCAATGCTCCAGAATCTTTGCCCCGAGAATATCGACGACATCCTTGCCGCAATCGCGCTTTACCGCCCGGGACCGATGGAGTCGATACCCAGATACATCGAGGGCAAAAACGCCCCCGAAAGCGTAAAGTACGTGCATCCCCTGCTTGAGCCGATACTCCGACCGACCTACGGTTGTATCGTTTATCAGGAGCAGGTTATGAATATCTTCCGCACGGTTGCGGGATTCTCGTTCGGCAGGGCAGACATAGTCCGCCGTGCGATGTCAAAGAAAAAAGCCTCCGCGCTTGCGGCGGAGAGGGATAATTTCATAAACGGCGCCGCAGAACGCGGTGTCGAGCGTGAGATCGCGGAGCAGCTCTTTGAGGATATGTCGAGCTTTGCTTCCTATGCTTTCAACAAGAGCCACGCGGCGGCTTACGCGATGCTTTCATTCCGTACTGCATATCTCAAGGCGCACCATCCGCGCGAGTATTTTTCCGCGCTCCTGACCTCGGTTCTCGGCAATGCCGATAAGATCGCAGAATATATTGCCGAGGCGAACAAAGCAGGCATCCGCGTGCTTCCGCCCGACATCAACCGCAGTATGCTCGATTTCCATGTCAGTGATAAGGACATCACCTTCGGACTTCTCGCACTCAAAAACGTGGGGCGCCAGTTCGTTGACAGACTGATACTCGAGCGCAGCGACAGAGCATTCTCCTCATTCTCCGATTTCCTTGATAGGATGGCTGAGGGAGAGCTCAACCGCAGAATGGTCGAGTCGCTGATAAAGGCGGGCGCGTTCGACTCGCTGGGCGTTTACCGTTCGCGTCTGCTTGCGACGCTTGACGAAGCGCTTGGAGCAATTTCCCGCAAGAAAAACGGCAACATCGCGGGTCAGATGGATATGTTCTCGATGCCCGATGCCGTCGAGGGGGCGGGTGAAAGCATCGTTTATCCCGATATTCCCGAATTCCCGACAAAGGACTTGCTCTATATGGAACGCGAAGCCGCGGGGCTCTTCTTCTCAGGTCACCTGCTTGACGGCTACGGACTCCATATCAAGTCGCTTTCGCCGCAAAGCATTGTCGAGGTCGCTGGCAAGGAGGACGAGGAGGAAGAGGAAACTCTTGCCGACGGAACAAAGGTCTGCCTTTGCGGAATAATTTCCTCGGTAACTCAAAAAACGACCCGAAAGGGTGACGCGATGGCTTTCGCAACTCTCGAGGACAAGTCGGGATCGCTTGAGCTTGTCGTTTTCTCGAAGCAGTATGAAGCCTATCGCAGACACATAGATGAAGACAATGCGGTTTGCATCACGGGCACCGTTTCACGCCGCGACGGCGAGAGGGCGAAGGTGCTTGTGAACACAGCCGCAATGCTTCTGACCGATGAGGATTTCAAGCGGCGCAAGCCCGAGCCTCCGAAGCCTCAAGCAGCACCTGCGGTGAATAAGTCAAGACCCGCGTCCGAGCGTCCCAAAGCAGTTTCGGTGGTCTATATCCGTGTGCCCTCAAAGAATTCCGAGATATACAAAAAATGCGAGAATATCGTTGAGATCTTCGAGGGATTCACGCGAGTCAGCTTCTATTTTGCCGATACGAAAAAGTATGCCGATCACATTCACGGCATGGTTCTCGGCAACGTGCAGATAGCCGAGCTTCGCCGCCTTGCGGGTGATGATTCGGTAGTTCTCAAATAATCACGAAATAATATCGTAAATTGCACTCATCGCGCCTTTTTCATCCGAAAAGACAATGCCCAATGCGAGGGTTTCGCGATCCTTCGGATGAAGCGATGAGGCGTCGATTATGCGTTCGCAGACGAGTGTACCGTCGGGTGCATTTACAATTAATCTGTCGCCGGCGAGCTTCAGCGTGTAGCCGGAAGGGGCTGCAGTTGTTTCTTCCGTATCGGTCGTGATTTCCACTGTGCTTTCCTCGGGAGCTTCGGTTTCCTGCGGAAGCGTTTCGCTTTCGGTTATTTCCGAAGTTTCTTCGGGAAGGGCGGACGTTTCGGGAGCGGCGGTAGTTTCGGGCGATCTTGTCGGCTCTTCGGTGAGAATGTCTTCTGCCTCGGTGGCCGACGTGAGCATAGCCTCGTACCTGCTTCGCGCAACCGCAAAGACGGCAAAAGCCGAAACAATGAGCGCGGCGACAGAAACGGTTATGAATGCTACAATGAGATTTTTAGTGTTCATTTTAACCTCTGCAGATAAATTTTTTGCTTTCGCTGAAGATATTATCGTCCAAAATTCATAAAATATTCAAAAATGTATGATAATATGATATAAGCGAATCTTTTAGGAGATCATAAATGGCAAACAAAAAAATAAATTGGGGAGAAGAGCTGAAAACGGCGGGCAAAGTCGGACTTGGCGGTGTCGGAAAATTCTTTCAGATACTTGCGAATCTGCTGATAACCCTGCTGCTTATAATCGCGCTGACGGGAATCATCATCGTTTGCGTCTTTTCGGTATACATCAACAATTACGTTGATACCGAAATTGATGTCGAGCAGTTCCGCATCGACCTTTCAAGCTCAACGACCACGCATCTTTATTATTATGATTTTACCGACCGTGCAAACCGCGTCGGTGAGCTTCTGCCGATGCAGTCGGCTGCCGACTATACCATTCAGGGCGAGGTAGACCAGATTTCCGTACCCCTCGAGCAGATTCCGGAAAATATGATAAATGCTGTCATAGCGATCGAGGACAAGCGTTTCATGACGCACAGCGGTGTTGACTGGAGACGTACCGCGGGCGCGGGACTCACCTTCTTCACGGGCAGCGGCGAGGGCTTCGGCGGTTCTTCGATCACTCAGCAGCTCATCAAAAACGTAACCGGAAACGATGAATATTCCATCCAGCGAAAGATCCAGGAGATCTTCTGGGCCCTCGACCTTGAAACCAAGATGGATAAGGAAGAGATCATCGAGCTTTACCTCAATATCGTAAACTTCGGCAACGGCGCGAACGGCGTTCAGGCGGCGGCTTACAATTATTTCTCGAAGGACGTCTCCGAGCTGACTCTCATCGAGTGCGCGGCTATTGCCTGCATCACAAAAAACCCCTCGCGCTTCAATCCCGTGATTTATCCCGAATATAACGCCGAAAGGCGAAATATCGTTCTTTACGAGATGTACGATCAGGGTCTTATCACCTACCGCGAGTTTGAGGAGGCTTACGAAAAGGAGCTTGTTCTCAATCTCCCCGGAAGCAAGGAGGAAGACACCGATGCGGATACTGCGGGAGTAAACTCCTGGTATGCCGACACCGTTATCGAGGACGTCATCAATGACCTTATGGCGGAGTACGACTATTCCGAAAGAATGGCGGCAATGCTCGTTTATAACGGCGGTCTTAACATCGAGTGTCTTGTTGATACCGAGATCCAGGCGGTTCTCGAGGAAGTTTTCCTCAACGAAGATAATTTCCCCCAAACCGGTTCGGGAATCAAGCCTCAGTGCTCGGCGATCGTTATCGATCCCTACACGGGCGACGTTCTCGGTGTTGTCGGTGCTCGCGGTGAGAAAACGGCAAACCGAGTTCTCAACTTTGCCACGGGCGCAAAGAGACCTCCCGGTTCGGCTATCAAGCCGCTGGCAGTCTATTCCCCCGCACTCGAAAAGGGCCTTCTGACCTGGGCGACTGTGCTTGAGGATACCCCGCACAGCTACGTCGTGGAGAACGGAAAGCTTGTAGCTTGGCCGAGAAACTCAACAAGGACCTACCGCGGTCTTATCAATATCGCGTATGCGCTCAAGGTCTCGACCAACACGGTTGCGATCAAGATCCTTGAGCAGGTCGGACTCAAAAATGCTTTTGATTTTTGTTACGATACTCTCGAAATGAAGAGCTTGATCGAATACGGCGAGTTCTCGGACGGCACGGGATACTCCGACATCGGACTTGCTTCGCTCGGTCTCGGTCAGCTTAACTACGGTCTCACCGTGCGCGAGATCTCCGCGGCATATTCTATGTTCGTTAACAGCGGTATTTACAGCAAGCCCCGCACTTACCTGAGAGTCACCGATTCAAGCGGAAACGTTATTCTTGACAACGGCTACGAGGGTAAGGTCGCCATCAGCGAGGAAACGGCATCCATTATGACTAAGCTCCTTGAAAGCGTTCCGAGAACAGGCGGTACTGCCGCTTCCATCGAATTTGACACCAAGTACGATATCGACGTTGCAGGTAAGACGGGTTCCGCGGGTGATTACTACGACAGATGGTTCATCGGCTATACTCCCTATTATATCTGCGGCGTATGGTACGGCTATGAATATCCCAAGCCCATCAGCGCGTCCTCGAACCCCTGCGTCCCTGTTTGGGATGCAATTATGGGTCCCATTCACGAGCAGAAGGTCATTGCCAATATGCAGGAGGGCGACAAGTATCTTGAGTTCAACACCGCGAATAACCTCGTTCAGTGTACTTTCTGCATGGATTCGGGACTTCTTCTCAGCGAAGCCTGCTATCATGACGGCAGAGGAAGCCGCGCCGAGACGGGATGGTTCGTTAAGGGCACCGAGCCGACTGAATACTGCACTACTCACATTATGGTCGATTACGACTACGTCGAGGGTGCCGTTGCCTGCGAATGGTGTCCGCCTCAGAACATCAAGCAGGTCGCTTTGGTAAAGGTTGACCGTAATTTCCCGATGGAGATCGCCGTTGTTGATGCGCAGTACACCTATATGGAGCTCCCCTATGACGTTATGCCGTTCAGCACGATTTACCGTCCCTTCTATTACAATCTTTGCGACAAGGAAAAGGCATACTACGTCGGATACACCTCGGGTCCTAAGCATTACAACCGAACCTGCTCGGCTCATTTCAACCGTGCCGAGTGGCAGCGAAAGGTGGCGGAGATCAAGGCAAGCCTTGAAACTACCGAGCCGATCCCCGAGATAACGGCAGCTCCCTCGGACGCAAGACGAAGATTCCTTGACCTTTTCGCGAATATCAAAAATCCCAAAAGGTAAAGGGAAATTTACAAAAACTGTTGACAAACACACTCGGCTGTTGTATAATATGTATACCACTTTTAACGGAGGAACACATTGACTATGAAAAAATTCAGATCTTTAATTGCGCTTCTTCTCGCGCTTCTCGCACTTCCCATGTGCCTCTTTGCTTGTACAGAGGGCGGCAAGGGTAACGAAGAGGGTACTATCGATCCCAACGATACCACCGACGGTCTCCGCGTTGATATCAATATCAGAGATCTTCCCGCAGAGGAAGGCGAGCTTGGTGTTTACTTCATCAAGACCGGCGCAGACTTCCGCATTGAGCCCGGCACCACCCTTATGCAGGCTGTTGCTGCTCTTTGTGAGGACAGAACCGCTACCTATGAGCTTGATACCACCGGTAAGTTTATGAAGTTCACCTTTGACGGCGATTCCATCGAGTCCGAGAGCGTTGAGCAGAAGGACGGCTCCTTTGTTCCGATCGAGTTCAAGGTAACCGTTAACGGTACCGAAGTCAAGGATTACAGCGAGCTTGCTCTCAACCACAATGACGTTGTTGAGATCTTCCTCGTAAAGGGAGAGGCTTTCAACGCTTCGTAAATCAATAAAAACCGCAAGGCGAAATGAAGCCTTGCGGTTTTTATTGAAGTAAGAAGTAATAGGGAAGAAGTAAGAAGTAAGGAAGATTTTCGCCACGGCGAAAATCAAATTTATTAAAAATGTTTTTCGAGCAACGCGAGAAAAACTTCCGCACTTCTTACTTCTTACTTTTTACCTATTACCTCACAATTATTCCTCCTCCGAGAAGGTCGTTGCCGTCGAAGAAAACGGCTGACTGACCGGGGGCGGGGGCTCTTTGAGGTTCGGAAAATTCGATCAGAACTTTGTCTTCCGCGATAGCCGTGACAGTCGCTCTGCCCGGCTTTTTTGTATATCGCAGGCTGACGTTTGCCTCGAACGGAGCATCGGGTAACTTACCCGCGAAATATCTGCAATTTTCGGCATAAACTCGAGTTCTGTAAAGCTCGTCTTCACGGCAGAGGATGATATTCCGGTTCCCCGCATCGATATGGCTGACGTAGAGCGGCGCGCTCGAAGCAATCCCGAGCCCCTTGCGCTGACCGACCGTGTATGCGCTGATGCCTTTGTGCTTGCCGAGGATTTTGCCCGATGTGTCGATGAAATTGCCGAGCCTGATCTCGCCCGAGGAACGGCTTCTCACAAAATCTGCACAGGAAATATCCTTGATAAAACAGATGTCCTGACTGTCGGGGGAGGAAGCCGAGGGAAGGTTGAGTCTTTCCGCGATTTCGCGGATCTCGGGCTTTGTCATTCCCGAAAGCGGGAAGAGAAGGCGCGAGAGGATGTCCTCTCCGAGCATATAAAGGAAGTAGCTCTGATCCTTCGCCTTGTCGGTAGCCGCGGTGATGACGGGATGTCCGTCGCGGTTGCCGATGGCGGCGTAATGTCCCGTGGCGATAAATTCACATCCAAGGTCGTCTGCAGTTTTGAGCAGAGCAGGGAATTTTATATATCTGTTGCAGAGCACACATGGGTTGGGTGTTCTGCCGTTTTCGTATTCCGAAACGAAGGGCGAGAGGACGAATTTTTCGAAATCTTCACGCATATCGACGGTCAGGTGAGGGATGCCGATTGCATCCGCAACACTCTTCGCCGCCGCAGCGTCGCGTTCGTGTATATCGTGCATGACGAGCGTTGCGCCCGTGACCTCGTGCCCCGCGTGCAAAAGAAGCGCCGCCGCAGTCGAGCTGTCAACGCCCCCGCTCATTCCGAGTAAAACTTTTGACATTTTGATACCTATATTCTTTCAAGCAGCTCCGAGGGCTTGATAGCCGGAACGGCGCTGTTTTTGAAATCCTTGATGTTTCTTGTAACGATATAATTAACCTTGGTTCTTGAAGCGCAAACAGATTGCAGGGCATCCTCGTAGTCCGAAAAGTCGAGATCCGAGGCTTTGATAAGATCGGTCCCGCGCAGATCGATTACCGTAAAGATTGATGTGAATACGGTCAGTATTTCCTTGATTCGGTCATTGTCCAATTCTTTGCGCATAATATACACGATATTGGGAATGGAAAGCGCGGAAATATATCCTGTTATCTGATTGGTTTCGCAGAATTTGAAAACCTTGAGCGAGTCCTCGGCGAAGTCTTTGCGGTTGCAGAGAACATCAAGAATGACATTCGTGTCAATCAATATTTTCATAACGCGACATCCTTTCCTCTTTTATCGCTTTTTCATCAACATCGGAGGAAATAACGCCGAGAAGGCTTTCCGAAAGAAAGGATATCGTTTGCGATTTTGAGATCAGTCGCGCGATCTCGGTTCCGTTTTTCATAATAACGATCTCTTGTCCCTCTTGAACCATCTTGAGGAACTTTCCGAAATTGTTCTGAATCTCGGTTGCTGTGGCAGTAGTCATTTTATCTACTCCTTTCAATAAGTTGGTCAATATTAGTATATCACAAATTAGCTATTTTGTCAATATACAAAATTAGCTAAAATCTTGTTCGGAGCAATATTTGCTATTATATAAATAAAATTTACATTTCCCTATGGTATTTTCTCCGAAAATGTTGTATAATAAACTGAATATATTTACACTAATAAGGATTATGATATGAAACTTGAAACATTACTCTTCGGAGATTACAGTAAAAGAGAGATCAAAAAGATAAAGCCGATCGCCGATTCGGTTGAAGCTCTGGCGGACAAGTACCGCGCTATGACTGAGGAGGAGCTTCGCTCGACGAGCGACGTTCTCCGCGCACGCCTTGATGCGGGTGAGACGTTGAACGATATTCTCCCCGATGCGTTTGCGGCTGTTCGTGAGACTGCGGACAGAATTCTCGGCAAGCGTCCCTTCTACGTTCAGATCCTCGGCGGAATCCTGCTCCATCAGGGCAGAATCTCCGAGATGAAGACGGGTGAAGGCAAGACTCTCGTTGCAACTATGCCCGCATACCTCAACGCGCTTTCGGGCAAGGGCGTTCACGTTGTTACCGTCAACGATTACCTTGCTTTCCGTGACGCAAACGAAATGGGCAGAATCTATGAATTCCTCGGACTCAAGACGGGCGTAGTTCTCAAGCAGATGTCTGCGGCAGAGAAGCGCCGTCAGTATGCTTGCGATATAACCTACGGTACGAATACAGAATTCGGCTTTGACTACCTGCGCGATAATCTTGCAAAGAGCAAGCCCGAAATGCTTCAGCGCGGTCATAATTTCTGCATCATCGACGAGGTCGACTCTATCCTCATCGATGAAGCGCGCACACCTCTTATCATCTCGGGCGTCAGCGACAAGACCTCGGATATTTACGAGAAGTGCGATGCTGTCGTTCGCCGAATGAAGGCTAAAGTCCTCAAGGAGATGGACGACAAGGCAGAGACCGACGATGAGAACGCCGACTATATCGTTGACGAGAAGAGAGGAAGCGCAATGCTTACTCCCCGAGGCATCAAGAAGGTCGAGGCACATTTCGGAATCGAGAACCTCAACGACCCCGAAAATGCCGTTATCTCGCACAACGTAAACCAGTCGGTTCACGCGTGGGGCGTAAAGAAGCGCGAGGTCGATTACGTCATCGTTGACGGCGAGGTCATCATCGTTGACCCGCACACGGGCAGACTTATGCACGGACGCCGTTATCAGGACGGTCTGCATCAGGCTATCGAGGCGAAGGAGCGCGTGAACATCAAGGGTGAAAGCCGCGTCACCGCGACGGTAACAATTCAGAACTATTTCCGTATGTATTCGAAGCTTTCGGGTATGACGGGTACTGCAAAGACCGAGGAAGACGAGTTCCGCCAGATCTACGGCCTTGACGTTGTTGAAGTTCCCACCAACAAGCCGATGATCCGAAAAGACAATCCCGACCGCGTTTTCGTTGACGAAAAGTCAAAGTACGCGGCGATCCTCAAGCACGTCGGCGAGTGCCACGCAAAGGGTCAGCCGATATTGATCGGTACTCCCTCGGTTGAAAAATCCGAAAACCTTGCAAAATTCCTCAAGGCTGCGGGCTTCAAGTTCAATATGCTCAATGCGAAGAACCACGAGCGCGAGGCTGATATAATCGCCGAGGCGGGCCGCCCCGGTGCCATCACTCTTGCGACCAATATGGCAGGTCGAGGAACCGACATTATGCTCGGAGGCAACCCCGAGCACATGGCGAAGTCCGAAATGGCTCGTCTTGGCATCCGCCCCGAGCTTATCGCCGAGGCAACAGGTTCTGCGCCCACCGAAAATCAGGATATAAAGAACGCGCGCAATACCTTCAAGATATATTTCGATAAGTACAAGGCGCAGATCGAGCCCGACAGACAAAAGGTCATCGAGGCGGGCGGACTTTGCATCATCGGTTCGGAAAGACACGAGTCAAGACGAATCGATAACCAGCTCCGCGGCCGTGCGGGACGTCAGGGTGACCCCGGCGCATCGACCTTCTATATTTCGCTGACCGATGACATTATGCGTCTCTTCGGTGACGACAGAATGAAGCGCTTCTCTGCATTCTCGGCAAACCTTATGAAGGACACCGACGGCGACCTTTCGCAGAACACCAAGATCCTCTCCGACGTTATGGAGAAGGCGCAGAAGAACGTCGAAGCGAACCACTTCAAGGCGAGAAAGAACGTCCTTCAGTATGACGATATCCTCAACGAGCAGCGCAAGCAGATCTATTCGCTCCGAAACGAGATCATCGAGGAGGGCAATATCTCCGAGCGTATCGTTCATATGATCGGCTCGACGGTCGAGGATTCGGTTGAGGATTGCCTTATCACTCTTGAAGGTGCAAAGCATCCCACCATCGACATCGAAGCCCTCGAGGCAAGATACCTCGGTTGGGGCTGCGCGGAGGGCGAGCTTGACTTTGCGGCAGATCAGCCTGCGGGTGAAGTTGCAACGCAGATTCGCGATATGATAACCGAAAAGGCAGTTGCTCTTTATCACGAAAGAGCGGCAACCGACGAGGACAGAATGCGCCGCTTCGAGCGCGCCGTGCTCCTCAACAATATGGACGAGCGTTGGCTTGACCACATCGACGCTATGGACGCGCTCAAGGAATCCGTAATGCTCCAGGCTTACGCGCAGAAGGATCCGCTCAAGGAATACAAGATCATCGGCTCGAGTATGTTTGCCGAGCTTATCAACGAGATCAGACAGAGCACCGTCCGTGAGGTACTGACACGCAAGCTCCCCGAGGTGATCACGATCACTCCCGCGATGCTCAAGAATCTTCAGATGGGCCGCGCAGGTGCATCCGCGAGAAACGCAAAGCCCCTCACCCCCGCGCAGAGAAGAGCCGAGAAGGTCGGACCGAACGATCCCTGTCCCTGCGGAAGCGGAAAGAAATATAAGAAGTGCTGCGGTGCCGGCGGCGGTGAAAACTGATGGGTTACGGTCTTGTCCTCATCGGCTATGCGCTGACGTTCTTTATGTCGCTGACGCTTTACGGTTGGCTCTTTCGCCTGCTCGGATACGTCGTTATGGCGTATGGATTCATGAAGCTTAAGGATTATTTCCCGAGCTATCAGCTTTCAATATTTGCGCTTCTTGCGCTTATACTGACCGGATTTTTCGAGACGGGCACGGAGATGGCGTCCCTTCTCGGCATCGGCGGCGATATGACGGCGTTCAAAACCATTGTTTACTACACGCGCGACGCGCTTGTATTGATATTTCATATTTTTATGCTCATTTCAACCTACATCGCGTTTGGCGTTGTCGGTATGAATGAGAAAAAGCTTTCCGCGGTCACCGACCTTTGCGCGGTGGTCCTCGGGTACGTACTTTATCTTCTTGCGGCGCTGAAAGTGATCGAGGCAAATATTTCTTTCTTCGTCCAGCTTATCTGGTCGGTGATGGTATTTGTGCTCATTTTCGGCTGCTATATGCGTATATGCCCGGAGGGCGACGAAAATATGCCGCGCCGCGAATCGAAGATACCCTTTATCAACAAATTTGCCGAGGCTCTCGAAAAGCGCGAAAACGAAGCCATCGAGCGCACCCGCCGCGAGATCGAGGAAAAGAAAAAAAATCTCGCAAACGGAAACGGTAACAAGAAAAAGAAACGCAAAAAACGCTGAAGGAGGAGAAAATGAGCTTTTCATTGAAGCCTAAAAAAACGGGCAAGTATCTGGGGCTCGGAATTGCGGCAATTTCCGCGATATTCCTTTTTAACCCCGACATTGCCATAATCGACGTCCTGCCCGATTTTATCGGATATACGCTTCTTGCGGTATCCCTGCGCTTTGCGCGCGATCTTTCGCCTCATTTTGATAACGCCTGGCGCAAATTCCGCATTCTTGCGGTTATGACTTTCTTCAAAACTCTTGCACTTCTTTGGGTATTCGGCGGATTGACGAGCGCGCAGGAAAGACCGACGATGATGCTCCTTCTTTCCTTCTGCTTCTGCCTTTGCGAGCTTATCTGGGGCATTCCCGCTTGGCGCTCGCTTATCGAGGGATTCATAATCCATTCGCAGACCTCGGGTGGGGAATATCCCCTTATCGAAAAGGGTGCAAAGAGCTACCGCCCCGGCAAGAATATCAGCTACTCCTTCCGCGATTTTACCGTTTTCTTTATGATCGCCAAGGCGTTTTTCTCGAACATCGCGGAGTTTGCGGTGCTTTCGAATCATTCCTATGACGATACCGCCTTTGATTGGTACAGATTTATCGGGCTTTACCGCGCCATTGCCATTTTCGCGGGTGCTGTGATCGGAATTATATGGCTTGTCCGTGCGATCATTTTCTTCCGCGGAATTCTGCGCGACAGCGTGCTTATTTCAAGCATGAAGGAGAAGTACGAAACCGCCGTGCTTCCGAATACGGGACTTTTCGTAAGGCGTGATATTGCATTCGTGCTCGGACTGTTAGCGATTTCGGTGCTTACAACAGCCGATCTTTATCTTGATGACGTTAATATCATTTCGGATACCTTCACGGCTCTTCTTCTTGTATGGACCTTTATCAAGATGAAGCCATACTATAAGAATTACAAGCTCGGTGTGATACTGTCCGCAGTTTACGGTGTGTTTACCGTTGTCGGTGCGGAGCTTTCTTACAAATTCGTCACCGATTCCTTCCCCACGAAGACCTGGGAAAACCGCCACGTTTTCAAAGAGTTTATGTCTATGTACCCGTTCAGAATCATCGAGGCGGCACTCCTTTTCGTGACCGTATTCTTTGCTTTGAAGGGTGTCCGCGCAATCATTGACGGACATTGCGGCTACATACCCTCGACAATGGACGAGGCATACCGCAACTCGCGTATGGAGGCGATCAGAAAAGAGGTCGGCACGAAGGTAACCGTCTGCCTTGCTTTTGCCGCACTGGCTTCGGTGAGCGGCGGACTTTACGAGTTCATCCTCTCGCTCGATCTTTTCATAAGCCCCATTTGGTGGATAATCAATTTTGTTGTTTGCGGTGCTTTCTTCGTTTCCTCGCTTTATATGATGAGCGCGGTGAATGAGGAGGTCGAATCAAGATATATGCTTGATTGACGAATAAATCTCCCCGCACTTGCCAATAATTCTAATGCGGTCGGCGCTATGCGTTAATCTTTGCCGCAAGAGAGAATTATAATGAACAACAACAAGAATCAGAATCAGAACCAGAACAAGAATCAGAATTCCAACAACCAGAATTCCAACAACCAGAATTCCAACAACCAGAATTCCAACAACCAGAATTCTAACAACCAGAATTCTAACAACCAGAATTCTAACAACCAGAATTCCAACAGCCAGAACAAGAATAACAATCAGAATCAGAACAAGAACAACTAAGGAAACAGCGACAAATAACTTACTTTCCGGCTGTTGCTTTTGCGGCAGTCGGATATTTTTATAGGAAAAACAATGCAGGCATTAAGTGAAAGATACATAAAAGCCAAAAGACGCCTTTTTGAGAAGGCGCAGTCAAATCTGAACGACCGTCAGCGCGATGCCGTCTTTGCAACCGAGGGACCCCTGCTCGTTATTGCGGGCGCGGGAAGCGGAAAGACCACAGTTCTCGTCCAGCGCATCGCGCAGATAATCAAATACGGAAACGCATATTGGAACGAGGATGTCCCTGCCGATCTCTCCGAGCTTACGGTAGCCGCACTTGAGGAAGCAGCGACTTACCCCGCGGAATTTATCTCGCCGATCCTCGACGAGTTCATCACCTCGCCCTGCCCGCCCTGGAACGTGCTTGCCATCACCTTTACCAACAAGGCGGCAAACGAGATGAAGGAAAGACTCGGGCGTATGTTCGACGACCCCGAGGTGCCAAAGAGCATCTGGGCGGGAACCTTCCACTCGATCTGTATGCGCATCCTTCGCAAATACGGCGACAGACTCGGCTATAACGATAACCTTACCATTTATGATACCGACGACTCGAAAAAGCTCCTCACAGCCATTATGAAGGAACTGAATATCGACGAAAAGTCCTTCACCATCAAGAGCGTTGTTGCCACCATCAGTAAGGCAAAGGAAAATCTTCTTGACCCCGACGGATACGAGAAGGAATCGAAGATGGGCTACCGCGAGAAGATATTCGCGCGCATCTACCGCGAGTATCAGAAGCGTATGGAAGCCTCCAATGCGCTTGATTTCGACGATATTATTATGCAGACCGTCTTCCTTCTTCGCAACGACGAGGAGGTTCGCAAATATTATGCGGGCAAGTTCAGATACATCTGCGTTGACGAGTATCAGGACACCAACCCCGCTCAGTTCGCGCTTTGCTCACTTTTTGCATCGAGCTGGCGTAATATTATGGTAGTCGGTGACGATGACCAGAGCATCTACCGCTTCCGCGGAGCGACTATCGAAAATATTCTGAGCTTTGATACTACATATCCCGACGCAAGGGTAATCAAGCTCGAGCAGAATTACCGCTCGACAAAGACCATCCTCGATGCGGCAAATGCCGTTATCGGAAAGAATGCGGGCAGACGTCCCAAAACTCTTTGGACAGAGAATAGTTCAGGTAAGAAGATCGTACTTGAGGAATGCGAGGACGAGGCATCGGAGGCTCGAAAAATATCCGACATCATTCTCAAGCTCGTGGCAGAGAAAAAGTACAGCTACCGCGATTTTGCCGTGCTTTACCGCGTCAACGCGCAGGCGAACACCATCGAGCGTACCTTTGCCAAGAGCGCGCTTCCTTACCGCATCTATGGCGGCGTCCGCTTCGGCGACCGAAAGGAGATCAAGGATGTTGTCGCATATCTTCAGCTTATAAACAACACCTCCGACCGTGTGCGACTCAAGCGTATTATCAACGAACCTCGCAGAAAGATCGGAGAGGTCACGCTGAACGCTGTTGAAAGCATCGCCGATGAAACCGGAAAGTCGATGTTCGAGGTCATGCGCGAAGCATACCGGCACATTGCGCTTTCTCGCTCGGCTCACATCCTTGTCGGCTTTGCCGAGATGATCGACGGGCTGCGCAAGATGCTCGAGGACGGCTGTCCGCTTGATGCATTTGTCACCAACGTGCTTGAAAGATCGGGCTACCGCCAGATGCTCATCGATGGTGGCGAGGCAGAGAAGGACAGACTTGACAACGTCGATGAATTTGTTTCGGGCGTTATCGAATATATGAAGAACAACGAGGAGCCGACGCTCACGGGCTTCCTCGAGGAGACTGCGCTCGTTGCCGACGTTGACCGCTTCGACGAAACGGCGGATGCTGTTGTGCTTATGACGATCCACAGCGCAAAGGGACTTGAATTCCCCGTTGCGATAATTCCCGGACTCGAGGAAGGAATATTCCCCGGCTTGCAGTCGCAGAACGATCCGAGCGAGCTTGAAGAGGAGCGCAGACTTGCATACGTTGCGATCACCCGCGCGAAAAAGGAGCTCTTCCTGCTTCATTCGGAGCGCAGACTTCTTTACGGCCGCACGATGTATAATCCCATCTCGCGCTTTGTAGAGGACATCCCCGCCGAGCTTGTTGACGAAAAGGTCAAGGAAAAGCAGAAGCCCGCAAGCGAATATTCGTGGGGCAACTATTCTTCGGCGCCGAGATCATATATGGGCAATCAGTCGGGAGCGAATATGCGTCCCGTACAGCGCCCCGGCACCGTTCCGATAAAGACGATGCAGAAGCCTGCGGTAACTCCCAAGACCGCACCGATGAAGAAACCCTCGGTCATCTTCGAGCCCGGAGACCGCGTCAAGCATCCCGCCTTCGGTGTCGGCGAGGTCATCTCCGCAAAACAGATGGGCTCGGACACCCTCTACGAGGTCGTTTTCGAGAATGTCGGAACCAAGAAACTTATGGCTACCTACGCCAAGCTTACTAAAGCATAAAAAGGAGACAAAACAATGAAAAAATCAAAGGCTATCATCTGGGGAATCATACTTATTGCGGCGGGACTCTGCTGGGCACTTTCGTCGCTCGGAATTGTTGAGATTGATATCTTCTTTGAAGGTTGGTGGACTCTCTTTATCATCGTTCCCTGCACGATCTCTCTCTTTACCTCGCCCGATAAGTTCAGCGCGGGTATCGGCGTTGCTGTCGGCGTGCTTCTGCTTCTCTCGGTGCGCGGAATTATCAACTGGGATATGATATTGAAGCTCGTCATCCCCGCGATAATCGTACTTATCGGAATCAAGCTCATTGCAAACGCTTTTTCGGAAAAGAAGACCGAAAAGATCGAGGAAAGCCTCCGCAACAATGCTGATGACCTCGACAACGTGTTCTGCATTTTCACAGGTGAAGAGATCAAATGCGACGGCAAGGTCTTCCGCGGCGCGGAGATCAACGCTATCTTCGGCGGAGTTGACTACGACCTCCGCGGTGCCGTCATCGAGCCCGATTGCGCCATCAAGGCGACCGCGATCTTCGGCGGCATTGAAATAATGGTTCCCGAAAATGTAAAGGTCCGCGTGAAATCCACGGGCATCTTCGGCGGAACCTCCAACAAGGCTCGCCGCCCCGATGACGGTGCGGAAAATGTTGTCACCCTCTACGTAAGCTCGCTTGCGCTCTTCGGAGGAGTTGATATCAAATGAAGCCTTGGCAAACAGCCGTAAGATACGGCGCGATCATTGTCGCTGTTATACTTATAATCAATATTGTAATCTGGGGACTTGAATTATTTGGCGTTGTTATCGGACTTACCTCGTCGGGCATTCTCGATGAGGCGAAGGTCTATGAGTTTGATGCTGAAGTTGACCGCCTTGACATGGATATACCGGCGGCAAGGCTTGTGATACGCTATGAAAACTGCGACGGTGTTACCGTCAAGAGCAATCTGAAGAATCTGACCGCCAAAGAAAGATCCGGTAAGCTCAAGGTGGACGTCAGCAAGGGGCGGATATCGACAAATGAAGCCGAGCCCTTCGTTGAGGTACTGATCCCCGTCGGTACGCTTTTGAGTGAGCTTGATCTTGACCTTGGCGCAGGCGAAACGCTTATTTCTTCAATAAATGCCGAAAAAGCGGATATCGACGGTGGAGCGGGAAAGCTGACTTTCCGACGCTGTGTCATATCGGAGCTCGACCTCGATATGGGTATCGGCGAATTGGATTTTCACGGAAAAATCGCGGAAAAGGCAGATGTGTCCCTCGGTGTCGGCAAGTCGGAATTTTCGTTTCTCGGAAACAAGGACGATTATCAACTCGTTCTTGAAAGAGGCATCGGAAGTGTTTCCGTTGACGGTAAAGAGGTTGGAAACTCGAAGATCGGAAACGGTGGCACCGTTATAGATATCGACGGCGGTATCGGAAAGATCAACGTAAGTTTTTTGTCCGAATCTGAATCGGAATAACAGGGGAAAACAATGAAAAAGATTCATTTCATCGCACTTGCTCTGCTTTTGTCACTCGCGCTTTCTCTTTGCGCTTTTGCCGCAGATGAGGGCATAATTTCAAACACAAAGGACGGGCTTACCGTCAATATGACGCTTGCTGCGGAAAACGAGAATGTGGATCTTGATGTTGAGATAGTAAACGAGAGCGCCGCAGACGTTTCGAATATCGCGGTCACGCTCACTCTGCCCAAAGCTTTTGAGCTTTCTTCGGGTGAGTTAACAACGCCCGTTGCGCTCGGTGTCGGAAGCACTCAAACGCTTTCCTACGTTATAACGAATACAGATGCGCTTCCCGAAACGACCGTCCCCGAAACTGAACCCGCAAAGAGCGGTTGCGGTGCGTTGGTATCGGGTACTGCCGCCATATTTGCGCTTATAATTTCGGCGTTCTTCCTCTTTAAGAATCCCAAATACGGTATGGCTTGCCTGCTTGCGTGTCTGATGATCGTTCCTCTTGCATTGCCCGCTTATGCTGCAACTACCGAGAGAAAGATCGTTCTTGAAGATGTTGTTATCTATGATGAAAAGGAATATCCCGTTTCGGTAACCGTGTCATACGATCATAGCTTTACCGAGGCAAAAGGAGTTGACACAAAGGGCATGGAAAAGTTTGAGATAACTTATTACTACGGTCCGCAGGGACAGGATCTCTGCAACGAGGAATACATCAAAAAGATCGCCGAATGCGGCTTCACAAGCATTCCCGTTGAGGGCTACGATCCCACGATCAACAAGACCGCTCTCGGCTATCTCCGAAAGTACGGCATGACCTGCGCGGGACTAAAGGATAACCGACTCATCCACGCGCAGACGCTGACTTCTCAGACCGAGGTCGATGCGCTTGTGAGTGAAACCGTAAATGATTACAAGGATTATTTTGACGTCATAAAGGAATGGTGGATAAGGGACGAGCCTTCGGCATCGGATTTTCCCGCGCTTGCACGAGTGATCGATGCACTCCACCGCATCGACCCCGAACGCGGCACGATGATAAACCTCTTCCCGACCTATGCATCCGAAAAGCAGCTCGGAACCAACGGATACCAGGAGCATCTCGACAAATACATCGAGACCGTCAAGCCCGATTACATCAGCTATGACCATTATCATTTCCAGAAGAATACCACAAGAAAGGGATTCTTTGAGAACATCGAGATCATCCGCGATACCGCGATCAAAAACGAGATCGATCCGATGCTCATCATCCTGCTGACCGAGCACATGAGCTACGCCGATCTGACTAAATATCAGATCGAGTGGGAGGTCAATATATGCCTGACATACGGTATGAAGCGAGTGTCCTACTTTACTTTTTGGCTCTGTCAGAATCTGCTGAACGAGGGTTGGAGCGATGCTTGCATGGACACCACGGGCAAGATCTATCCGCATTACTATGACGTTCAAGAGATCAATAAATGGCTCCTGCCGCTGGGAAGAGAACTTTTTGATAAGAACTCTACTGCGGTATTTCATACCCGTTCAAAGGGCGGCGGAAGCCTTGAGGAGGGCTGTGAGGCGTATAAGTCCTATGGCGACCTCGGCGAGATCGCGACAGACGCCTCCGTGGTCATCGGTTTCTTCGATGACGAAAGCTTTATGATAACCAACAGAATGTATACGGATACCGATAATTCGAGAAACACCGTTGAGTTCCTTGACATCGCATCGGGTCTTGAATACTTTGATACCGCATCATCTTCCTGGAAGGATGCAGAAGCAGACGGCGTTGTAACGAGAAACGAAAGCGGCACCCTCTGCCGCACCTTCGAACCCGGAGAGGGAATGCTTTTCAGGGTTAAGGGAAAATAACAAATATATTGCAAGGGGCTGAGTCATTAAATTTGACTCAGCCCCTGCTTTTTTATTATTAACAATTATAAGAGAACGAGCTTTGTACTTAAAATATCATAATTACAAAGAGTACGCTTGTCGTTTGTGCAGTACAGACTCCGATCTCCTCATTCACCGCTCCTCGCGGTCCCCTTTCCCCGCTGGGGAACGCTTAAGGGGATCTGCAAACTTCTTTGATATTCAGCGAATATCGGACATTGTGATAATTCTGTTTAGCAGATTGGAATATTTTTATTAAAAATATTCTGTGCTCGTAATGGAGTTTTTGCGAACTATTTTAATGAAATATTCCAATTTGATATGCAAAATTATATCGTTATGTCATCTTCGCTGAATAGTTGGCGGTTATCGCCAAACCATCAGCGTTCCCCAGCGGGGAAAGGGGACCGCGAGGAGCGGTGAATGAGGAGATCGGAGTCTGTTCTGCATATTCGACAAACATCTTTATTAAATTATCACATTGGGGATAATGCACTTATTTTCGAGCAGGAGTATTGCTTGGAATTATGTCATTTTTTAAGTGAAACAAGACAATACAGTCTCGTAATGCAATTAATCACGAACGATTTATTTTCCTCTCGTCCGCTTATCGGCATAAATATAAGGAGATGTTCCGTAGTTAATGAGACATCTCCTTGCGTTAGCTAATGATAGATTTTTTCTGCGAAAAAATAATCCTTGACAAGCTGTTTTGAATATGATAAAATAAAATTACCATACCACAGGAGGTAAAATATGATGAGAAGATATTTCCATATTTCGCTCACATTTCTTTTGTTCGTTATACTCACCGTTATTTTTGCCTCATGCGATAACGGTGGCGCACCCGCGGAAACAACTCTGCCCGAGATTACCGAAACAGAGGCTCCGCACGTTCACGAATGGAGCGAGTGGACGGAAACTACTGTGCACACCTGCACCGAGGACGGCATCCGTGAGCGAAGCTGTGCCTGCGGTGAAAAGGAGAGCGAGACTGTCACAGCTCCCGGGCATAAAGGGGGAAGCTGGAAAATCGACGTTATGAACACCTGCACCGAAAAGGGCTCGCGCCATCTCGAATGCTACGCTTGCGGTTATACGATGATGACAGATGAGCTCGGTCCGATGAATCATTATGACAGCAAATGGATAACCGAAAGCGAACCCACATGTTCCGATGTCGGAGTTAAAAAGCAGATATGCAATCTTTGCTCCGAGACTGTATCGATTCAGTATACTCCCTCAAATGGACACAAGCGCGGAGATACCGTCATTGAGATCGCCCCGACCTGCACCGAGGCGGGCAGAGAGTCGGCGTATTGTACTATCTGTAAGAATCAGGTATATACGAAGCCTCTTACGCCCAAGGGGCACACTCCGAGCGAATGGATAGCCGAAAAAGAACCGACAATTACCCACGATGGATCGGGATATAAGGCTTGCACAGTCTGCAACGAGCGCCTCGAGACATCCGTGCTTTACTCAACGGGTACTCCGGGGCTTGAATATACTCTTATGCCCGGTGGGAATTACTATCAGCTAACAGGGCTCGGTACCTGCACCGAGAGCGAGATCGTAATTGCAAACGGTATAAACGGCTTGCCGGTGAGAGGTGTTTTTGTCGAATATGAAAATCGCGATAAGTTTGACGGGATCACGAGCGTCACGCTGGGGGATAATATGACAAGCTACGATTTGTCCCGTTTCAGATATCTGCAAAGCGTTAAAGTACATGATACCAACACCAAATATTACTGTGTCGATAACTGCTTGATCGACCGCGAGAAAAAACTGCTTGTTGCCGGCTGCGCGGGAAGTGTTATTCCGAGTGACGGAAGCGTTGAAATGATCGACCATTCCGCATTTCACGGTAATCTTGCTCTCACCGAAATAGTCATCCCCGAGGGGGTTATTGAGATCGGTTCGCGTGCGTTCACTTATTGCGAAAATCTGAAAACCGTCGTTTTGCCCAAGAGCGTTACCAGGATCTATGAACAGGCATTCACCGACTGCAAGTCGCTTGAAAGTATAAATATTGAAGATACTGCGCTCAAGTACCTTGAATATTACGTGTTCGAAGGCTGCAGTTCGCTCAAAAAGATAGCTATCCCCGCGAGCGTGGAGCGTATTAATCCGGGTGCGTTCTATCTCTGCCCGAAGTTGACAGACGTTACCATTGATCCGGCTAATAAAACCTTCTATATGAAGTGCAACTGCATCATCGAGCGCGAAACGAAAACGCTTGTCCGCGGATTTACAAACTCTGTCATCCCGACAGACGGAAGTGTTGAGATCATCGGCTACGAGGCGTTTACGGGATGCGACATTGTTGAAGCCTTCATTCCCGATTGTGTAAATACAGTTGAATACGGCGTGTTCGGCAACTGCCCGAAGCTTCGCAAGGTCACTCTGCCGAAAGGCTTGACCACGATCGAGTGTGCGCTTTTCTACGGCTGCGAGAGCCTTGAAGAGATAGATATACCCGCGGGTGTTACTATAATCGATCTGTGGGCGTTCCAGGACTGCAAGAGTCTCAAGAAGATAGTCATTCCCGAAGGTGTCAAGGAATTGATAAGCACCTTTAATCGCTGCGAATCGCTTGAAGAGATCGTTATTCCCGACAGCGTTGAAATTTTATCGGACGCATTCTGGGAATGCAGAGGACTCAAAAAGGTCACGCTCGGAAAGGGAATTAAAAGGGTATCCGAAGTGACTTTCTTTGCCTGCTCATCTCTTTGCGAGATAGAGGTGCTTGGAAATATTGAATATATCGATAAGAACGCCTTTGCGGAGTGCTCGTCGCTTGAAACGGTGATCCTTCACGAGGGCGTGCGCGAGATCGGAGAGACCGCGTTCGGTCATTGCAAGTCGCTCAAGAAGATCGTTCTTCCCGCGAGCCTTGAAAAGATAGATCATACCGCCTTCACCTGCGCGTCTTCAAATCTTAAGGAGATCGTCCTTGATGAGAAAAATGAGAAATTCATCCTTGTTGACGGTTGCCTGATCGAGAAGGAAAGCGGAACTCTCGTGCTCAAATGCGCAGATGCAAAGATCCCCGAGGACGGAAGCATAAAGACCATCGGCGCGGGCGTATTCTCGGGTCATGACGAAGTCACCGAAGTGAAGATTCCCGCAAGCGTTACGACAATAGGAAACAATGCGTTTTATAACTGCACGTCCCTCAAGACCGCGGAATTGCCGGAGAGCGTGACAACCATCGGTATCGATGCTTTCAGAGGATGCACGTCGCTTGAAAGCGTAATGATCCCTTCGAGTGTTACCGAAATATGGTATTACGCCTTTGCTCAGTGTACTGCGCTGAAAGAAGTCAGCTTTGCGCCCAGGAGTACGGATATCGACTTCAGCGACTGGATTTTCTATGAATGCACCTCGCTTGTCAGCTTCACCTTCCCCGAAGGCGTTACGGAAACGGGATCGTATATGTTCTATAAGTGCTCATCCCTTGAGCACGTTACCCTGCCGCAAAGTCTTAAAGTTTTGCGTAAATCCTTCATGGTTTGTGATAGCCTTAAGGAAATATCTATCCCCGCGGGAGTAAAGACTCTTCACTCGTCGATCTTTTCGGGTTCCAACCTGTTCGAAGTGCTGAACTTTGAGGGCACGATAGCGCAATGGAACAAGATAAGCAAATATACGAGCTACGGCTCGGCTTGGGATAGCGGAGCGAATATTAAGATAGTTCGTTGCTCTGACGGAGAAGTAAGTCTCGCTGCGCTCGAATGATAGTCTGCCTTCGGCAGAATGATGATCTGCCTTCGGCAGAATGATGATCTCGCTGCGCTCGAATGATTAATAGGAAAGCTCCTTGACCTCGGTCAAGGAGCTTTTGATTATAATTGATTTTCGCCTTGGCGAAAATCTACCTTCATTTCGCACGCAGTGCGAACTATCATTCCGCCGCAGGCGGATCATCATTCGGCGAAGCCGACTATCATTCGAGCGAAGCGAGATCATCATTCGAGCGAAGCGAGATTGCTAAAATTATGTTCAGAACACTGTCTCAATAATCCTTCCCGAGCACTCGGGCGAATATCTCCACCTATCAATGTGCATTGTGTTTTCGCAGTCTATGAAGTAGCGCGTGGGTGCAAGCTCGCCTATGTTCTGGTGGGTGTCGATAAGTATCAGCTTTACCTTCATTCGCTCGGTGATGATGCTCTTGATAAAAACGGCTGCCGTGTCGCCGATCTCTATGTCGCGCGCGTCGGGGCGAAGCTCGGCAAGACCCGCAAGGTTCGGCATCAGCTCGATGAATATGCCATAGCTTTCCACGCTTCGCACAGTGCCCGCAACTGTCTGCCCGGGGGTGAAGAGGGCGGCGTTTTCTTCCCACGTTCCAAGGAGCTCCTTTTGCGTCAGAAAGAGCCTTCCCGTCTCGCGGTCAACACTCTTGACGGCTGCCCAAACGAAATTGCCGCAGCAAAGTCTGTCGCGCGGGTGTGAGATACGCGATACCGAAAGCGAATCGACGGGCAGGAGTGCTGATATGCCGCATCCAACGTCGGCAAACGCGCCGAAGGGCTCGAGGTGCGTTATCTTTACGCGGATTATATCGCCCGCGCGGAGCTCCGAAAGATACTCGCGCATACAATCGCGCTGAACTCGGCGGCGTGAAAGATGTGCGACGGGCACGCCGCTTTCCTTTTCGATCCCGATGACTCTGAAGCATACGGGCTTGCCGACGCGCGTGATGACGGCGATGTCCTTCTGCACCTCGCCGGGGCGCGAATAAACGCATTCCTCGCGCGGAAGAATGCCCGCAATGCCGCCGAGATCGAAATGAAGATTCATCTCGGAGTCGCAGAGAAGTGCGGTCTCCTCAAGGACTGCACCGGTTATCATGGCGCGCTCAAGTCCCGCGAGCGAGGACGTGAAATTTCTGTTTTCGGGCGTATGTATAAGCGATCCTTCGGGTTTGTACTTTGGATACATCGTGTGACCTCCTGGGTTTTTGTTTGATATTATGCTTCAAATTGTGTTTATATTCCGTTAAAATTTGTGATGCACCACCCCGAACGAATGAGCAAAATGGGCAAAAATCGAAGGAAATCGAAGAAAATGGGGTGCTAAATTAAAAAAATATAATTTTTTTCAAAAAAGGTATTGACAAGCGGAAAAATAAGTGGTATAATATGCAAGTCTTAAACAGGGCTCACCATGCCCTATCAATATTTGGAGGAAAAAGAATGTCCACTTTCATGGCAAAGGCTGAGACTATCGAGCGCCGTTGGTTCGTTATCGACGCAGCAGGCGAGTCCCTCGGTAGAACAGCAGTTAAGGCTGCGAACATCCTTCGCGGCAAGCATCGCCCCGAGTTCACACCCCATGTTGACTGCGGCGAGTACGTAATCATCATCAACGCTGATAAGGCAGTTCTGACCGGCCGCAAGCTCGAGCAGAAGTACTATCATCATCATTCCGGCTACATCGGTGGCCTCAAGAGCATTCAGTACAAGAAGATGATGGCAACCCGCCCTGAGATGGCAATGGAGCTTGCTGTTAAGAGAATGCTTCCCGCAAACACTATCGGCCGCAAGTCGATGACCAGACTTCACGTTTACGCAGGCGCTGAGCACGCACACGCAGCTCAGAAGCCCATCGTTCTCGAGTGATCGGAAGTAGAAAGGAGTAAATGAATATGTATACCAGTGCAAAGCCCTATTTCTACGGAACCGGCAGAAGAAAGAAGTCGGTAGCTCGCGTTAGAGTATATCCCGGTACCGGTGCTATCACCATCAACGGCCGCGATATCAACGAGTACTTCGGTCTCGACACAATGAACCTCATCGTAAACCAGCCCTTCGAGGTTACCGGCAACGTTGGTAAGTACGACATCGTTGCAAACGTAACCGGCGGCGGTTTCTCCGGCCAGGCAGGCGCAATCCGCCACGGTCTCGCTCGCGCACTCGTTCTTGCTGACGAGGCAAACAAGCCCGCCCTCAAGGCAGCAGGCTTCCTGACTCGTGACCCTCGTATGAAGGAAAGAAAGAAGTACGGTCTCAAGGCCGCTCGTCGCGCAAGCCAGTTCTCCAAGAGATAATTTCGACCTTTGGTCGAAACTTGCAAAAAACACTCTGCAAAGCAGGGTGTTTTTTGTTATCTCTTCGAGAACAACTATGATTGCCTTGCGGCAAGTTATGAGTTATGATTGGGCTTCGCCCAAGTTATGAGCGACTGCGTCGCGTTGAGGGTGTGCGGCAATCATATCATAACTTTTGCCGAAGGCAAAATCATAACGTTTGCGAAGCAAACTCACAACTCTAAACTAAAACCTTCACATCTTCAAAGGATACAAAGCCAAGATGACTGAAACAATCGATCACGATTTGCTTTAATCAAAATGGACGGTTCAACTTGTAAAGAATTGAGCCGTCCTATTTACTTTTTGCCGTTTTTATGGTATAATCTAACTAATCGATAAACTTGAATTAAACGGAGGTTACTATGAACAACAAAAAGGAAATAGAGCCGTGGAGAATTACAATTAACGAATTATTAGATAAAATAAAAGAAGAAATTTTGAAACGTGCAGGACAGGGATTTACCGTAGAAGTAAGTGCGGAAATTACCAAACACGAAACATATCAGTTAAAGTTTCCATCCCTGTGGGATGATTTGATCAAAAACAAGCGAGAATTTTCTTGGAGATTGATTAAAACTATCACAAAGAAAAAATACATATCTGCATTTCAAAGAAGACGTGAAGATGAAGTGGAGAGTGTTGATTGGAAGATCTCTATTTCAAAAGAAGTGGAGAATCAAATTCCACAAGGAATAACAATTTATAAGAATCCATCAAGTGTTTTATATGATGGTCGAGATTTTTCATTTAATTTTGAACGCCGATTAGAGCATTATCGGCATTTAGAAAAAAAGAATTTTAGATGCTACGGCAATCAGATTGTGTATGACAGATACGTATATGAAGTTGATGGACGTAAGACCGACTATATAGAAGGGCGTAGAGTCTATATAACTGTTTCAGATGAGTATGCATCTCGGATTTTTAATGAGGTTTGTAATTCTAAGTATCCTTTTCGCAATTATCTTTTGAAAAAACATGACCAAATATTAAAAGATATTGCTTTAAAATGGAGTTGTCACGGCTATCATCCTCACTGTGATGGACAAATCTTTATAGGATCCTCTGGGGTTCGTATCCGTGGAGTCTATGAAGGTGATGGTTGTGGATATGATTGGGATTCAATTAGCTGGAATTGTCAATAAAAGTGCAGTCGAAAAAGACCCTAAATAATGAAAAACAGATAAAACGCATTTAAATTTTCTCCGTTCCGCTACGCTCCACTCCGA
>JAZSOQ010000019.1:0-45503 GCA_045537015.1 Eubacteriales bacterium | reverse complement strand
GATTATGAAAAAGATCAACAGATAAAGCAGATCCGCAGAGCGAAACGCTCTGCGGATCTTATTTTATAAAGTAACTTCAACGGAAATTATCTCGCCGTTTCTCCATACTTCGACAGTAACGGTGTCGCCGACCTTATGCTTGAAGAGCTCGGCGCGGAGTTCTTCGATCGTTTCGGTCTTTACGCCGCCGAAGGAAACGATGATGTCGTTTGCCTCGATCTTGCCGTGTGCGGGATAGCCTTCGGTTACGGCGGAGATATAAACTCCGTCAACCTCGGGGGTGATAACCACACCGACCGCAACTTGAGTTTCAACGCCCTTATATACGGTTCCGCCTTGAATTCCGAGCTGTACGCCCTGGGTTGCGCTGCCCTTATTGCCCGAGTACTTACCGTCCTCGATTATATCGTCTGCAATGGCAACGGCATCGTTGATCTGGATCGAGAAATAAAGCGTGTCGCCCGCGTCGGAGGCATAATACTTCATGGTATTGATTCCGACGACCTCGCCGCGCATATTGAGAAGCGGACCGCCCGAGTTGCCGTGGTTGAGGGTGGTATCGGTCTGGATCATCTCCATGGTCTTATTGAGCAGACCGGAGGACTCGTATACTCGTACTGTTCTCTTAATACCCGAAACGATACCCTTGGTGACAGTGCCCGCATAATCGGTGTCAACGGGTGTACCGATAGCTATGACATCCTCGCCGACGCGAAGAGTGTCCGAATCGCCTATTGCGAGCGGTGTAAGCCCAAGATTCAGGACGCGGATGACTGCAACGTCGGAAAGCTCATCACCGTCGATCAGCTCTGCGGGACGCTCCCTGCCGTCGTTGCACATAACCTTGATGCTCTTCGCATTCTCGATAACGTGGTAGTTGGTGATTATATAACCGTCATCGGTATAGACGAATCCGCTGCCGAAGCCCGTGCCGCCGTCTTTTGCGACAACGACCGTGACGACGGAATCTATAACGCTGTCAACAAGATCTGCAAGTGATGCGCCGTCTGTGGGTACTTGCACGACATTTTTATCCGCACCGAATCCTGTGATAAGCAGGACTGCAAGGAGTGCAAAGCAAACGGCAAAAAGGCAGGTCATAATTATTGCGTATACAAGCGCGCCGCGGCGGCCCTTTTTCTTCTGTGCTGCTTTATCAGCTTTTACTTGCTCGGAAAAGCTCCAATATTCCTTTACCTCTGTGACAGGCGCGGGCGCAGCGGTAGCCTCTGCCGCGGGTTCGGGGGCTGCGGTGGGGTCTGTATTCTCTTCTGTATTCTGTTCTGTATTGGTTTCGGGAAGAACTTCCGCGGAAGGTTCGGCAGTTGCTTCTTCCTTAGGTTCGGTCACTTCTTCACCGATAATTTTTTCATCGTGTTCGTTCATTAATTTTCCTCATTCGCGGGACTTTTGAGGCTTTTTATCCTCGGGAGTTATCGGCAGAGTGAAATAGAATTCACAGTACTTGCCGGGCTCGCTCTCAAGGGCGATAACCTCTTTGTGTGCTTCAATAATGGTTTTGGCTATAAACATACCGAGTCCGACACCGGTCTTATCCTTGCCGCGGCTGCGGTCGCTCTTGTAGAATCGCTCGAAGATATAGGGCTGGTCATCATAGGGAATTCCGTCGCCTTCGTTATAAACAGCAACCCTCACCTTGTTCTTTTCGACTTTGGTAAGCGAAATGCGAAGGAGTCCGCCCTCGTTTGCGAATTTTACGGCGTTGTCGGTAATGTTGTAAAATATCTGATAGATCGCGTCGTGGTCGCCCGTTACGAACATATTATCATCGTCGCAGATAAATTCGACCTCGAGACGTTTTTTATCAATCTTTTGCTCAAATGATATAAGGACCTGGCGTCCCATCTCACAGATGTCAAAGGGTTCCATAACGAATTTACGGTCACCCGCCTGGATTCTTGAAATATCAAGAAGGCTCGCAACAAGGCGTGAAAGGCGGAGTACTTCGTCGCGGATGATCTTGAGATAATACTCGTGTTTTTCTGGCGGGATGGCTCCGCTTAAGATGCAATCGATGAAGCCCGAGATAGTTGTCATGGGCGTTCTCATATCGTGCGATACGCTCGACATAAAGTTGTTTCTCATTTCATCGAGAGATTCAAGGTTTTGCGCCATGTTGTTGAAGGCAGAGGCGAGCTGCGCGACCTCGTCGTTGCCGACAACGGGAACGCGGACACTGAATTCTCCCTTTGCAAAGCTCTTAGCTGCCTGGCTCATTCCGCGCAGGGGGCTGATTATTCTTTCGCTGATGAAGAATATTGCGATCAGCGCCGCAAGCATTACCCAAAGGCTGGAAATGGCAACGGTCTTGATAAGGACCTCCGCAAAATCGCTGATCGAATCCATATCGCAGCAAACGATAACGGTTCCGCAGACGTAATTGTTGCGGAGATAGATCGGTGTTGCGCTGATAACGTGCGGTGTGTCGAAGATTCCTTCAAGGTTATTGAGAAACGTTTGCTCAACGCCGTTGTTTATCTCGTCCATCAGGGAACGCGGGATCTGCGCGCCGTTCTTGTAATCGCAGTTTTCGTCGGGACGCGCAAGGAGTATGTTTCCTTCGCTATCTGCAATAAACACCGTTACGGGGAAATTTGCCATTGCCTTGACGGTATCTATCTGCGCGTCGATGTCGGTTTCGTAATAATCGCAAAAGGTTGCAAAACTGCCGCTTGATCCGAATTTTTGCAATTTCACCTGTATTCCCTGCCCGAGCGAACCCGCGGCGGCGGAAACGGCTTCGTTCTTTGACGACTCGGAATATCCGTCAACAAGTGTGCCGATGATGGCAAGAAGAAGGATAAGGCTTGTTCCTATTATTACCATAAACGTCACGATATATTTAACGTAAATACTCTTAAACATTTCCTTCTCCTTTCCAAAAATTGAAAATACGCCCGGTATCCTCCGGGCGTATTTTTGTTCAGGATCAGTTGCCTGTCAATTCAAACTTGTAGCCTACGCCCCAAACTGTTTTAAGCACCCACTTATCGGATACGCCTTCAAGCTTTTCGCGGAGGCGCTTAACATGTACATCAACAGTGCGCGAGTCGCCAAGATAATCGAAGCCCCAGACCTTGTCGAGAAGCTGATCTCTTGTGAATACGCGGTTATAGTTGGAAGCCAAGAAGTAAAGCAGTTCAAGCTCCTTGGGGGGGATGTCAACGCTCTTGCCGTTGAGCTTGAGTTCATACTTCTGCTTGCTGATCTCGATATTTTCGAACTTGATAACTTCATCATCATCGGGATCGTCATGGGTATTGCAACGGCGGAGTACCGCCTTGATGCGTGCGAAAAGCTCGCTCATATCAAAGGGCTTGACAACGAAATCGTCAGCGCCGAGTTCGAGGCATACGACCTTGTCTACGACCTCGCCCTTAGCGGTGATCATAATGATGGGCTTGTTTGTAAATTTGCGGAGTTCTGTGCAAACGTCTTTACCGTTCTTACCGGGAAGCATAATATCAAGGAGAACAAGGTCGGGCTCGTATTTCTTAAACACGTCGATAGCCTGGTAACCGTCCGGGGCGGTGCGTACCTCATAGCCTTCCTTTTCGAGAGATGTTTTCAGAAGGTCGCAAATATAGCTGTCATCATCGACAACAAGAATTTTGGTATACATTTTTTCCTCCTATGTTAATTTTGGACTTGCCGAACATTTCCGCATTTGGGCAAACTTCGGCATTTTTATACTTTCCCTTATATTATATCACATAATTTCGATTTTGCAAATAGTTTTTTCAAAAAAATGTTCATATTTTTCGCAAAATTTTAGTATTTTTTGCACTTTTGCTTGAATTTTTCACATTTTTATTATATAATATTAGGGCTAAACTATTTTTTATCGGAGTTACACATGAAACTTGGTATTGTTGGACTGCCCAATGTGGGCAAAAGTACGCTTTTTAACGCCCTTTGCGGCGGCGGTGCAGACTCGGCAAACTACCCTTTCTGCACCATAGAACCTAATGTCGGTGTCGTTCCCGTGCCCGACTCCAGACTTGATGCTCTGGCAGAAATGTATACACCTGAAAAGTACACCCCTGCGGTCGTTGAGTTCTTCGACATTGCCGGACTTGTCAAGGGTGCTTCCCAGGGCGAAGGTCTCGGAAACAAATTCCTTTCGCACATCCGCGAATGCGACGCGATCCTTCACGTTGTTCGTTGCTTTGATGATGACAACATCATTCACGTTGACGGAAGAGTCAACCCCATCTCCGACGTTGAGACCATCAACTACGAGCTTATCCTTTCCGACATTGAGGTTGCGGAAAGAAGACTCGACCGCACTCGCAAGGCAATGAAGGCGGACAAGTCGCTTGCGCCCGAGGCAGCTTTCCTTGAGCGATTGATCGAGCATCTCGGCGAGGGCAAATCAGCGCGCGGCATTGATATGAATGACGATGAGCGCGCAATGCTTGCAGACATGCCCCTTCTCTCGGCAAAGCCCATCATCTACGTTGCTAACGTTGATGAGAACAGCCTTGACGAGGATCCCGTACTGAATCCCCACTACTCAGCTCTCAAGGAGTTTGCGGCAAGTGAGAATTCGGGCATCGTTTCGATCTGCGGCGGACTTGAAGCAGAGCTTGCAGAGCTTGACGGCGAGGAAAAGCAGATGTTCCTTGAGGACCTTGGACTTGCGGAATCGGGTCTTAACAGACTTATCCGCGCGGGCTACGATCTTCTCGGTCTTATCAGCTTTCTGACCGCGGGACCCAAGGAGGTTCGCGCTTGGACCATCCGCAAGGGCACAAAGGCTCCCGGGGCTGCAGGAAAGATCCACAGCGACTTTGAGCGCGGATTCATTCGTGCCGAGATCGTTGCGTTCGATGACCTTATGCGCCTTGGCAGTATGACTGCCGCAAAGGAGGCGGGTCTTGTTCGAAGCGAGGGTAAGGAATACGTTATGAAAGACGGTGACGTTACTCTCTTCAGATTTAACGTATAATATAGAAATCGCCGAGGCGGAATGCCTCGGCGATGTTTTTTGTAAAATTGTAACAAAGGATTTATCTCAAAAATCAATTTGAGCCAGCCCCATGCCTGTAAAAGTTGCGCGGTTGGCAGACTTTTCGGCGAGCCTATAGACTCAGCCTGTGACACGCCCCCAAGGGGGCTCGTGCAAACCACAGGCATGGCCGGTGGTTAGACTTATTTAACCTCGATCTTACCGTCTTCGATAATAATCGTAAGGGAGTTTGCGGGGATGGTGACGGAGGAGTTGTTTTCTTCCTCGTCAATATCTCCGATGTCCTCGGGCTCGGTGGTTTCTTCCTCTGCGGTAGTTTCACCGTCGGCAGGATCTTCTGCGGGGGCGGTGGTTTCGCTTGATTCGGGAAGTGTTTCCTCGGTTCCGGGAGTCGAAGGTGTTGTTGAAGGATTACCTGCCACGGGGGCGTTGAATTCAACGTAGGAATCAGCATGATTCTCGCCGAAAACGCTGATCGTGTTTCCGAGAGCCTCAAACTTTACGTCGAGTCCCGCGAAATCCTCTTCAACTCGGTCGTAAACGATGTCACCCGACTTCGCCTCGATATACATAGCGCGGGAGAAGGTGGTGTCGGCGATCTCAATATAGCATTCGCTCTTGGGAGACATAATGCGGAGCTCGTCTGTAAAGGTATTCTTTATCTCGATGTTCGAGCTTTCTGTTGACTCGATCTGGATGGACGAATCGGTTGTAATATTGTCGATCTCAACAACGCCGTTTGCAAGGACTATCTTATAGTCACATTCGGTCTGCATGTGAGAAAGAGTGATGTCGCCATCGCCGACTGTTATGTTAAAGTTGACGAGGTCGGCTTCATCTGTGAGATATACGTTGAGTATCTGTTCCTTTTTCTCGTTGCCCTCGATGAAATCAAAGAGGTAATGGAGATAATCGCGGAAGCCGCCGAAGTTGATCTTGAAATTTTCAAGGTCGACGATACCCGTGATTCCCGAGTTATCCGAGATCTGGAGAGTTGCGCGGCCTGCCTGAATATTATAGGAGTTATTCATAAAGTTGACAAGCTCGATCTTGCTTTCCTCTGCGCCGCCGATTACGTTGACGTTTACATCACTCACCTTGATGACGATCTTTTTCAGATCCTCTTCTGTAAAGGTCTGTGTTGCAATGTAGTTGTCGTCTTCATCGCCGATCTGCGTGAAGAGTCCAATTCCCTGCTCGGTTGCCATCGAAGAAGCTGTTATGCAGAGAAGAAATCCAACGCAGGCAAGCAATATTGAAACTATAAGAAATATTACCGAGGTAGGCTTCATAATTCTTCCACAGCTCCTTTCAATACTTGATATCCGTTTCGGATCGCTCTGAATCCTGCACGGAATAGACGCGCGAGAAGTTTCATTATAAAGGGAATGAATCTTACCGCAAAGTTATATACAAGAATGCCGATGAACATAACGGCTGCACCGACCATCACTCCAAGTCCGATCTCGAAGAGTCCGACGGGCATATTTCCCGTGATCAGCGCGACAACGCCATAGACTATTCCGACTATTGCTATTATGGCGAATACGGTTACGAATACCACCAGAACCGCGATGCACACGATCATGGCAAGCGCAAGTACGACCCAGAATCCGAGATAGAGCACGGCTGCCGTCAGGATGAGGGCTACAGCAATCGGTATCGTTATGACGAGAAGCAACACATAGAGCCACTCGTTTCCGCCCTTTTTACTGTTTTCGATTTTTTTCATTCTTACCTTTTGATTGTACGGGATGTATTTTTCTATATCCTCGTTTTCTTCGTCCGATACCGGAAGCTCCGATGGTTCGTTTTTTTCTTCAACTTCGTGCTTCGGTTCTTCGGGTTGGGGTTCTTTTGTTTCCGCAGGCTGCTCGGCGGGAGGAACGGGAAGTATCTGCTCCGATATTTCTTCGGGCGTTTCCTCGATTTGCAGCACATTTTCTGTTGACTCCTCCCGAGTCTCGGGGTCGGATTCCAAAACTATCGGGATAACGTTCTGCTCGGGTTCTTCTTCAGATTCGACAGCAACTTCCGGTTGCTCGTCCGCAGGTGAATCGATAGCGGAAATAGCGGCGCTGAGCTCATCAGACACGCTTTCATCGTTTTCTTCGCTTACCATAGGTACGGGCGAGATATCGATATCCTCGTGATCACTGTCCGAGCTATCCTCGAGCATTGTAAGGATACCGTCCGCCATCTCGTCGATCGAAATATCAACATCGTCCATACTCGATTCGGCAAGATAGGTGCGAACGTGTTGGGTCTCCTTCTCTGCCGCAGCGGGAGTCAACCCTCGTTCAATGAGGCGCGCCTGCAATAACTTCAAAAAATCATCTTTTTTCATAATATTCTCCGGATCTTTGAATGCTTTGTGGCTTTTGATAATTTTTTCTGTTTTTGTCAAAAAACAGGTGAAAAATTCAAATATTTGTGATATAATATATGCGTGCAAGGGCAAAAAGCCATTTTTGCACATACTTATATTATATTATAGCAGATTTTAAGAGAGATTTCAAGATGCGAATGAGAAAAAAGAAGCATTCGGCAGAAAGAATTGAAGCATGTGCCGAATTTTTGCTTAAAAATCCCATAGATTGCTTCGAAAAAGAGGAAGAGATCTTCGGCAAAAAGTGCCCGATGCTCCTCGAGATCGGTTGCGGCAAGGGCGACTTCGCCCGCGGACTGAGCAAAATGTATCCCGATCACGGCATTATCGCGCTCGAGAGAGTGCCCGACGTTGCTATGTTTGCGCTCGAAAAGGCAAAGGCAACCGTGGATGAGCGTCCCGATAACCTCAGATTCATCATCGGAAACGCAGAGTATCTCAATGATTGGTTTGCGCCGCATACATTTGATTGCATATACGCAAACTTTTCGGATCCCTGGCCGAAGAAAGGACAGCACAAGCGCAGACTGACCGCGCCCGGATTCCTTGCAAGATACGAAAAGCTTCTCGTGCCCGGCGGTGAGCTTCACTTCAAGACCGACAATGAGGATCTTTTTGATTGGTCTATCGAGCAGTTCAAGGAGTACGGACTCGAGATCATCTTCTATACCCGCGACCTGCACGCAAGCGAGCTCGCGGCGACGAACATAGTAACCGAATATGAGAAGAGATTCACCGAGATGGGTCAAAATATCTTCTCTGCTCACGTCAAGTTTCCCGTAAAGGAATCGGAATGATGGCGGAGATGATAAATGAGCCCTGCGGCGTTCTGATCATCAACAAGCCGCAAGGTCCCACCTCACACGATATAGTCAACCGCGTGCGCCGTCTTTATTCAACGAAGAAAGTCGGTCACACGGGTACACTTGACCCGATGGCAACGGGTGTTCTCGTTGTGCTTATCGGACGCGCGGCGAAGGCTTGCGAATATTCGCTTTCGGACAGGAAGAAATATACCGCGACGCTTCGCCTCGGAATTGAGACCGACACCGAGGACACGACGGGCACAATTCTGAATGAATATCCCGTAAACGTGACCGAAGCGGATGTCAAAGACGTGCTTACTTCTTTCAAAGGAAAGATCAAACAGATTCCTCCTATGTATAGCGCGCTTAAAGTTGGCGGCAAGAAGCTTTGCGATATTGCGCGTGAGGGTGGCACCGTCGAGCGTGAAGCGCGAGAAATTGAAGTCTACTCGATTTCCGCAGAATATATCGCCGGAAATGACTACAAACTTGTGGTGGAATGTTCCGCCGGCACATACATCAGAACTCTCTGCGCCGATATTGGCAAGGTCCTCGGATGCAGCGGTGCTATGGCGAGCCTTGAGAGAAGCGCGGCTTGCGGATTCGATATTGATCAAGCACATACAATCGAGGAAATTGAAGAGCTTTCAACAGAGGCAAGACTTGCTCTTCTCCGCCCCGTTGAGGAGATCTTCTCTGAGCTTGATGCAGTGAAGCTGCCGAGCTTTTATGAGCGACTTTTCCGCTCGGGATGCGAGATATATCTGAAAAAAGCCAAGCTCCCCGAGTTTCCCGAAGGAACAAAACTCAGAGTGCTTGACTCAAAAGGCAACTTCTTCGCGCTTGGCGAAGTAAAGAGCTACGAAAACGGATTGGCGATCAAGTCGATCAAGCTTTTTGTGCTTTGATTATTTGTATTGTTCGATAAGCTTTCTTCTCTCGATAATTCTCTTTAGACACATCGGAAGAAACAGTAAAAGAAAGCTTATCAGCATTGAAACCAAGCCGACTATTATCGCGTTTTCGATAACGAAAAACATGCCGAAATACGGCGATACAAAAAGCATTATTCCGTAACCGACCAGGTTACCGAAAAACCCGTTCAGTTCCGCTCCTGCGGCTGTGAAAACCGCCGCCAAGAAGCAGAAGAATACAGACAACACAAGCCACCCTCTTGCAGCCAAAAGCAGCGGAGGGTGCTTTTTTTCGCTTGAAAACGAGGAAAACAAGGTAATAGAAAGCAAAAACACGACTGTTGCGATAAAATTGCCCACCGTTATCTCTCTTGAGGCGTAATTTATAAGCACCGTGCAAATATAGACCGACAGCATCAAAGATGCCGCGATTATGCGTACAAAACGGGTTTTGGAGAAAATTGAATAATTCATATATTTCCTCAAATCATATCGGGGCTGTCAGAAACAGCCCCGATGATATTTATAGTTTTAATTATGCAAGAGACTTCTTGTACTCTTCAACGATCTTTGCGGAGATGTTGCCGGGAACGACTGCGTAATCGGTTACGTTGAACTCGAAGGAGCCGCGACCCTGCGACATAGCGCGGAGAGCGATGGGATAGTCAACAAGCTCAGACTTGGGAGCGGTTGCGTGAACTACGGTGTAGCCCTTCTTTGCAGCGGGATCCATACCCATGATGCTGCCGCGGCGCTTGTTAAGGTCACCCATAACGTCACCAACGAGATCCTCGGGAACGGTGATGTCGAGATCGCCGACAGGCTCCATGAGAACGGGAGCTGCCTGCTCGAGACACTGCTTGTAAGCCATAATAGCAGCGGTCTTGAAGGACATTTCATCCGAGTCAACGGGGTGGTAAGAACCGTCGTGGAGGTCTGCTGCGAGATAGGTCATAGGGAAGCCTGCTACGCCCTTAACCATACCCTCGAGAATACCCTTTTCAACTGCGGGGTTGAAGTTCTTGGGAACTACGCCGCCGACAACGGATACTGTGAAGGTAAGACCGGGATCTTCGCCGGGACCGAACTTGATCCAAACGTCACCGAACTGACCGGAACCACCGTTCTGCTTCTTATGACGAGCGTGGATATCAACGGTCTTTGTGATCTTCTCACGGTAAGGAATCTTGGGAGTTTCAAGGTTGATGGTTACGCCATAACGAGCCTTGAGCTTAGCGGAGAGAACTGCGAGGTGCATATCACCAATACCGGAGAGAACCATCTGATGAGTCTCGGGATCGGTAACGTACTTGAGGGTGAGGTCTTCCTCGAGCATACGAGCCATGGACTGGGAGATCTTGCTCTCGTCCTTTGCGGTTGCGGGAACCATAGCCTGGCTCATATAAGGAGTGGGATATGTGATCTTTGCGTAAGCAACGTCGGAGCCGTCGGTAAGAGTATCGTTGGTGTTGGTGTTAGCGAGCTTTGCGATCATACCGATGTCGCCGCAAGCGAGCTCTTCAACTTCGGTCTGTGCCTTACCCTTAACGGTATAGATATGAGCCATCTTCTCTGCAGTACCGTTGGTGAGATTCTTGAGGGTCATATCCTTCTTGAGAGTACCGTTCATAACCTTGAAGAAGGACATCTTACCTACGAACGGGTCAGCGACGGTCTTGAATACGAAGATGCTGGTTGCACCTGCGGGATCGATAGCAACGTCATCGCCCTCGAGGGACTTTTCTGCGCCCTTAGCAGTGTGTCTGGGGAAGGACTCAACGATAGCGTCGAGGATAGCTACGATACCCCACATATTAACTGCGGAACCGCAGTAAACGGGAGTGATGGTGCCCTCGAAGATACCCTGGTGGAGAGCCTCAGCAGCCTCTTCCTTGGTGATCTCTTCGCCGTCGAAATACTTCATCATGAGCTCGTCGGAGGTACCTGCGACTGCCTCATTGAAAGCTTCCTTATAGTTAGCTGCGATATCCTTGAGATCGTCGGTCATAGGGATCTCGCTTCTCTTGCCCTTTGCATCATATGCAAATGCCTTCATCTCAACGAGGTCGATCATGGTGACCTTGTCGCCGCTCTTAACGGGAACGAATACGGGGCAGAGGGTGTTACCGAAGTTATCGTGGAGCTCGTTGAATACCTTTTCGAAGTCAGCGTCGTTATCTTCACACTTGTTGATGAAGAATGCCTTGGGAAGACCTGCAGCGGTTGCATAGTCCCAAGCGAGCTCGGTTCCAACTTCAACGCCGGACTTTGCGTCAACGCAGATGATTGCGCTGTCAGCAACGCGGAGAGACTGGTGTACTTCGCCTACGAAGTCGAGGTAACCGGGAGTATCGAAAACGTTGATCTTCATATTCTTCCAAGAGATAGGAGCGAGAGATGCAGAAATAGAGAAGCCTCTCTTTACCTCTTCGGGATCATAGTCACAAACGGTGTTACCGTCAGCTGTCTTACCGAGACGGTCGGTTCCGCCGGTGAGATAGAGCATAGCCTCAGCGATGGAGGTCTTACCGCAGCCGCCGTGTCCGAGCAGAGCTACGTTTCTTAAGGATTTGGTATCGATTGTTGCCATAGGGGGTTCCTTCCTCGCCCCATCCGCGGACAGGGCATTTATGTTTTTTTAATTTTCCAATTCAACAGAGCGTTTTTGCACGCCCGATGTTTATTATACAACAAAACGCGCGCGATTGCAAGTCTTTTTTCGTCATTTTTGACGATTTTCGCAAAAAAAATTATATTTTTTATTATATAGAGAACAATTTGCAGGCATTTTGATGCGTATGCTCTCTGATCTCGTCCTCGGTAACGCCGTGGATCTCAGCAAGAGTACGAACCGAGGAGGCGATATAATCGCTTCGGTTCAGCTTTCCGCGGTATGGTTCGGGTGCAAGATAGGGTGCATCGGTTTCAAGCAGCACACGGTCGAGAGGAACGACAGCGGCTGACGCCTTGACGTTTCTTGCGTTTTTGAAGGTGACTACCCCTGAGAAAGAAATGTACCATCCGCGGCGAAGAAGCTCGCGCGCCATCTCGGGACTGCCCGAATAGCTGTGAAAAACTCCGCAGACCTTAGGATGACGAAGAACCGTTTCAAATATGTCGCCGTGTGCATCGCGGTCGTGGATGATTACGGGCATAGCGTATTCCTCGGCGAGGTCGAGCTGCGCCTCGAAAAACTTCATCTGTTCTTCCTTATTATCCTGACGCCAATAATAATCAAGACCTATCTCACCGATAGCCACTATCTTGTTCTCTGCTCTTTTATCAAGAAGCACACGGAGCTTAGCAATAGCATCTTCGAGAGAAATTTCGTCGTCTATATCCGAGGGATGAATGCCGACGGCGGCGTACATTCCATCGTAATTTGATGCCATCGAGATAACCTGCAGGTTATGTGCGGTGTTGGTGCCCACGTTTATAATTCTATCAACACCGTTCGCAAAAACGGCAGAGAGCAGCGCCGAAGCGCCGCCCTCAAATTCGTTTTCAAATCTTTTGTCACAATAGTGGGCGTGTGTATCGAAAATGCCGCTCATCAGCGAACACGCTCTCCGAGAGGAGTCTCGGGATCAAGGAAGATAACGCGAACGGTCTCCTCGCCCGATGCGAGAAGCATACCCTCGGATTCAACTCCGCAAAGCTTTGCGGGAGCGAGGTTTGCAACGAGGATGATCTTCTTGCCGATAAGATCCTCGGGCTTATAGAACTTTGCAATACCCGAAACGACCTGTCTGGTTTCGTAACCAAGGTCCACCTTGAGCTTGAGAAGCTTCTTTGCCTTCGGAACGGGCTCGCACTCGATGATCTGCGCGGTGCGGAGCTCGACCTTCATAAAGTCGTCAAATCCGATGATAGCGCATCCCTCGGGCTTTTCGATCTTGGGAGCCTCGGCAGCCTTTCTTGCAGCCTCGATCTCGGCATAGATGGTATCGAGAGTCTTCTGCTCGTCGATTCTTGCAAAGAGCACTGCGGAATCATTGACAGATGCGCCTGCCTCGATACCGTTAAATTCTCCGCCGATGCTCTCGAAGGAAGTCTTGTCGGTTCCGAGCTGTGCGAAGATGGTCGCTGCGGTCTCGGGGATCATGGGAGCAAGCATTACAGCGCCCCAACGGATCGACTCAAGAAGGTTGTAAAGTACGGTTGCAAGGCGCGCGCGGCTTTCCTCGCTCTTTGCGAGCACCCAAGGCTGGGTCTCGTCGATATACTTATTCGCGCGGCGAAGAAGCGAAAGGATCGCGTCGACCGCGTCGGCGATATGATAGCTGTCCATTGCCTCGTAATAGGTCTTTACGGCCTCGGTGCAGACAGACTTGAATTCGTCATCAAGCGCCTCGGGAGCGGTGGGAGCTTCGATCTTCTTGTCGAAATACTTCTTCTGCATATCGAGAGTTCTCTTGACAAGGTTGCCGAGGGTATTTACGAGATCGGTGTTATAGCGTGCGAGAACGCTGTCCCAGGTGATCGAACCGTCGGATGCGAAGGGCATTTCGGCAAGAGCATAGTAACGAACGCCGTCAACGCCAACGTACTCTGCGAGTTTATCCGCATATATAACGTTACCTCTCGACTTGGACATCTTATCGGTGCCGAAGTTGAACCAGGGGTGACCGAAGATCTTCTCGGGGAGAGGAAGGTCGAGAGCCATAAGGAAGATGGGCCAATAGATCGAGTGGAATCTTACGATGTCCTTACCGATCATGTGTACGTCAGCGGGCCAGAGCTTCTTGAACTGCTCGGACTGCTCCTCGAAGGACTTGTCGGGATCGTAGCCGATTGCGGTGGTGTAGTTTACGAGTGCATCAAGCCATACGTAAACGACGTGCTTGGGGTCGGAAGGTACCTGAATACCCCAGGTAAAGGATGTACGGGAAACGCAGAGGTCCTGAAGTCCCGAAAGGAGGAAGTTGTTGAGCATTTCCTTCTTTCTTGCCTCGGGCTCGAGGAATCCGGGATGGGTCTCGAAATACTCGATAAGTCTGGGAGCGTATTTCTGCATATTGAAGAAGTATGCCTCTTCCTTTGCCTGCTTGACGGGTCTGCCGCAGTCGGGGCACTTGCCGTCGGTTACCTGGGATTCGGTAAAGAAAGACTCGCAGGGAGTGCAATACCAACCCTCATAATATCCCTTGTAGATGTCGCCCTGACGGAGGAAGCGCTCGAATATCTTCTGAATGGTTTTTACGTGATAGTCATCAGTGGTGCGGATGAAGTAGTCGTAGCTGACGTTCATCTTGTCCCACACGCCCTTGATGACGCCCGCAACGTTGTCAACATACGCCTGAGGCTCAATGCCTGCGGCTGCGGCGCAATTTTCGATCTTCTGTCCGTGCTCATCGGTGCCGGTGCAGAAGAACACGTCAAAACCCTTTGCTCTCTTGTAGCGGGCGATGGCGTCGGTCGCGATAGCTTCATAGGTGTTGCCGATGTGGGGCTTTGCAGAAGCATACGCGATTGCTGTTGTTATATAATACTTAGGTTTAGTCATTCCTTTTTGACCGTCCTTTCGTTATTTTACAAATTTAGAATTAAAATACTTCTTCGCCGCCGACGAAGACCTGTTCGACTTCGATATGCTTTCCGCTTACCGAACCGATTATGAAATCCGCGCGGTTGCCGACCGCGAGCTTTCCGACCTTGTTTTCAAGTCCGACAGCGCGGGCGGGAGTGAGTGTGGCGCAGATAAGGGCATCCTCAATGGGGATATTTGCGAATCTTGCAAGGTTTTCAACGCCGTGAACGAGCGAGAGTGTGCTGCCCGCAAGGTTGCCGCTTGCGGTTCGTGCAACGCCGTCCTTGACGTAAACTGGGAGACCCGCGATACTGTATTCACCGTCCGAGAGCGCGGTTGCTTCCATGGAATCGCTGATAAGCACAAGTCTGTCCATACCGATCATACGGTATGTGAACGCAACCATCTCGGAAGAGATGTGATGACCGTCGCAGATCAGCTCGCAGAAGCCGCCCGATTCAAATGCGGCGAGAACAGTGCCGCCGTCGCGGTGGTGGATGGGGGGCATACAGTTATAAAGATGTGTGAATGCCACCTTATGTTTACGGTAGATCTCTTTTGCCTCTCCGTAAGTAGCCGCTGTATGAGCCAGCGAAAGCGTTGCGCCGAGTTCTTTTGCCTTTTCGGCAAATGCATCTCCGCCATCGAGCTCATAAGCCGCGCTTACGCGCAGAGGGAGTTTTGAATATCCCGCGAATTCTTCAAGCTCCGATGCATTCGGAAGCATTAAAAGATCGGGGTTATGTGCCCCTCCTTTTGAAGGATTGAGGTATCTGCCTTCTAAATGAACGCCGAGGAATTCCGCGCCGTCTGTGTCGCCCTTGAGGCTGTCGATAAGCTCAGCCTGACTGCAAAGGCTTTCAAATTCTGCCGAGGCGAGTGTTGGGAAAATCGAGGTAACTCCGTATTCGGAATACGACTTCGCCATATTTCTCATATCATCTGCATCTGCGGTATTGAAGTCAGCGCCGGCTCTGCCGTGGGTGTGAATATCAATAAGCCCGGGAATTACCTGTCTGCCGCCGCAGTCGATGACCGAATCGACATCGGGACGTCGGTCGGTGTGCCGCAAAAGATCAAGGATGATTCCGTCCGAAACGAGTATCGACCTCTGCTTGAATATTCTGTTTGAGCTATCGAACACTTTACAATTTTCAAATAAGATCTTCATGCGCACCTCCATAGTTATACATTATATTATTATATCAAATATTTATTGTTTTTTCAATAGGCAAATTGCATTTTTCAGGCATTAATCATAATGTTTTTGTCAATAATTTCAATAAAATCTCAAAGGAGTCGTCAAAAATGCCATATATCAAGCCTCGGGAAGAATCGCCGATAAAGATTTTTCTTTCATCACGTTACGGAGAAGCCGTGACCGTCGCGGTCCTCGGAGGTGTATTCCAAACGTTCGGTTCGAGTCTTTTTGTCAAAATCTGCGTTTTCGTTTCAGAAACTTTGTACCCTTTCACATATCCGTTTTTTCACACACCGTTGCACTCATGGCTGCCCGATGCGGTTTTGAAATCAAGCTTGATATATGAATTTACCTTCTCGGTAATATTTTCTCTTTTGATATACTATTTCGAGAAAAACATTTTCTATCGCAGATTTCATCTTGCGCTCAAGGCGGCGTTTGCGGCAGTTGCTGCTTGCGTTTTCGTTTTCATTATCGGTCTCTTCTCTTCTTTTCTGCCGATACCCGTTATCTATGAAACCGAATTGCCCGGGCTTTTTGTTTATCATTATCTTACCTTAATGCCGCTTTTTCTATTCTGCGATCTTATCAGACGAAGGATCTTTCTTATGCCGTAAACAAACAGTTTTATTCGCCTGCGGCGAGTGATATTGCTTCGCAGTGATATTCGGCTTACGCCGAGTGGTATTCGCTTCGCGAGTTTGGGAGGCGAATAAAATATCACTAAAGCCGCAAGGCTTTAATATCACTATCGCGAAGCGATAATATCACTCCGACGAAGTCGGAATAAAACTCTTGTTTTCTCCGTCGATTCATTATCAGATACAGTAAAAACTTTATGACATCGAAAAGCCATCGCGATCATTGTACCGCGATGGCTTTTATCATCCTTATGATAACCCGCCTTTCGGCGAGTTTTTTATTAATTCTGTGATTCGGGGATATACACCGGAATACTTTCGTCGGGTTCGGGAACGGGACGGGTATCAGAGATCTCACGGTAGAAATCCGCAACGGCGGCTTCGATATATGCAGTAAGCACAATGTTTCCGATACCGCAGGTGAAAGCACAAAGGATTGCCCAGCCGATGAAGCTGAAGGAGAGGCAGAACAGTCGCATTCTGTTGCCGTCCATAAGCTGCTTTGATCTTTCACACGCTTCCTTTGCGGTAAGTTCAGGATTCTCTGCCATGATGTAAGGCACCATAGCATAAGTGTAAGTAGCTATGATTCCGGGGATAAGGCACAAGAGGCTCCAAAGGAATATGTAGAGCGAGCGAAGAAGGTTCGCAAGAACCATATTGCTCCAATTCTTGAAATACTTGAAAAGATCGTTGACCTCGGCATTTTCGCCGTCGATCAGGTTGAGATTGAATTTTGCATATCCGGGGGAAACAATGCTGCCGAGGATGAAGAAGGCAATTCCCATAACGAGTCCGATGGAAAGTCCAATGGCAAGAACGGTTCCGAAGATAGCCCAAAATGCGGGTTCAACGCTCGGGAAGAACTCCTCAAGTGAAGGAAATTCCGAAAAATTAAAATCCGAAGGGATATTGATCTCGGTTTCGATCTCGGGATTATTCAAGCCGGAAACATCAAAGCTGATACTTCCTCCGGCTCCGTGTATGGAAACGCCGAGTATGCCTGCCAGAATACCTGCGATAACGGCAAGTCCCCATTTACCCTTGAGGGCATCGCGAGCGGACTGTCTGAAATCGGATGCAAGTTTCATAACTTAAAACCTCAATTAATTTGTTCTCTGTCGTATGGTGTGGTCTGATATACGAAATAGTTGAGCCAGTTGGAGTAAAGCAGATTTGCGCAGCTTCTCCAGGTTACGATGGGCTCTTGGGTATCATCGTCATTCGGGAAATAGTTGACGGGGATCTCGATGGGAAGTCCCGCGTTTTTGTCGCGGAGGTATTCAGCTCTCAGCGTTCCTGCGTCGTACTCGGAATGTCCCGTGATGAATATCTGTCTGCCGCGGTCTGTCGCGCAGGCATAAAGACCCGCAACTGGCGAGGTGGAAAGGATCTTAAGTTCGGGGCAAGCCTCGACATCCTCAAGGCGCACGGTGGTGTGGCGGGAATGAGGAACGAAGAACTTGTCGTCAAAGCCTCTGAAAAGCATCGAGGAGCGGCGGTCAACGGTATGCTCGAAAACGCCGAAAAGCTTTGCGTCAAGCGGATACTTCTTAATTCCGTAATGGTAATAAAGTCCCGCCTGCGCGCCCCAGCAGATGTGGAAGGTGGATGTAACGTTCGTCTTCGACCATTCCATGATCTCGCAGAGCTCGTCCCAGTATGTAACTTCCTCAAAAGGCATCTGCTCAACGGGTGCGCCGGTGATGATCATTCCGTCGAATTTCTTATGCTTGACCTCGTCAAAGGTCTTGTAGAACGCAAGCATATGCTCGGCGGATGTGTGAGTCGCCTTGTGGGTTGCTGTCTGGAGCAGCTCGAGCTCGACCTGAAGCGGGGTGTTTCCGATCAGACGCGCGATCTGTGTTTCCGTGGTGATCTTCTGCGGCATCAGGTTGAGCATAAGGATATGCAGAGGTCTGATGTCCTGCGTGATCGCGCGGGTCTCTGTCATAACGAAGATGTTTTCGTCAAGCAGAGTCTGAGTCGCGGGGAGAAGATTTGGTATCTTAATAGGCATTTGAGCCTCCTTGATTAAGCATTTTTAAGTGCCTGCTCAATATCTGCGATGATGTCGTCGATATGCTCTGTGCCAACAGAAAGTCTTACAAGACCGGCGGGTATGCCTGCGGCAACGAGCTGTTCGTCGGTGAGCTGGCGGTGAGTGGTGGATGCGGGGTTAAGCACGCTTGTGCGGGAATCGGCAACGTGAACAACGATTGCGGCGAGCTTGAGCGAATCCATAAACTTAACAGCTGCATCTCTGCCGCCCTTAATTACGAAGGAGATAACGCCTGCGCAACCATCGGGAAGATACTTCTGCGCGAGCTCATACTGAGGATCGCCCTCAAGTCCGGGATAGGAAACGCTTTCGACCTTCTCGTGTGCGGAGAGATACTTAGACACTGCAAGAGCGTTTGAGCAATGTCTTTCCATACGGAGATGAAGCGTTTCGAGTCCGAGGTTGAGAAGGAATGCGCTCATTGCGGTCATGGGGATACCCATATCGCGGACGAGCTGAACGCGAGCCTTGGTTATGTATGCGACATCATTGCCGAACTGCTTGACGTATGCAACACCGTGGTAGGAGGGATCGGGATCGTTGAGCTCGGGCCACTTTTCGGGGTTTGCAGACCAATCAAACTTACCGCCGTCAACTACGCAACCGCCGACAACGGTAGCATGACCGTCCATATACTTGGTGGTGGAGTGAACGATGATGTCACATCCGTGCTCGAAGGGGCGGCAAAGAATGGGAGTCGGGAAGGTGTTATCGACAACGAAGGGAATGCCGTTCTTATGAGCGAGAGCTGCAAAGCGGTCGAAATCGAGAACGTCGAGCGCGGGATTTGCGATGGTCTCACCGAAGAGCATACGGGTATTTTCGTCGATAAGGGATTCGATCTCCTCGTCGCTCATAGCAGAGGTTGCAAAGCGAACCTCGATGCCGAAGCGCTTGAGTGTTACGGCAAAAAGGTTGACGGTTCCGCCGTAGATTGCGGAAAGAGAAACGATATTCTGACCTGCCTTTGTGATATTCAGGACCGCAAGAAGGATCGCGGACATACCCGACGAGGTAAGGATGGCACCTGTGCCGCCCTCAAGGTCGGTGATCTTCTTCTCTACCTCTGCAACCGTGGGGTTGGAGATACGCGAATACATGTGGCCGTCTGCCTTGAGGTCAAAGAGGTCGCCGACCTCTTCGGAGGAGCAATACTTATAAGTCGTGCTCTGGTATATGGGAAGAACGCGGGGTTCTCCGTTTCCTGGGTTGTAACCCGACTGAATACATTTTGTTTCGATCTTGAAATCAGACATTTTTTCCTCACTTTCGCGCAAACTCAGCGCAAACAATAATAATTCATAGTAATTATACCACAAAGAGAAGTAAAATTCAATAGATAATATAAAAAATCCTTCCCCGAAGGGAAGGATGGGATCAATTCAGAAACAGCGGGCGAAGCTGCTCGCGACGGATGGCGGCGTAAAAAGCCTCCGAGAGCTTTTCAAAGTTGCAAACAACGGAGTGCGGCTTCATTTCGGGATCGTCTTGCCGCAGAGGCACGAAATATACGCTCTTCCGTTTTTGCATAGCGTTCAGATTAGAGAGATTTGCGGAAAGCCCGTCGTTTGTTGCAAGAGCGATCAGCAGAGGGCGGTCGCCGCGAAGATGCGCTTTTGCCGCCATGGTTACGGGCGTATCGGTTACACCGAGAGCAAGTTTTGCAAGTGTATTGCCCGTGCAGGGGCAAATGATGAGCATATCGAGCTTTTCCTTGGGGCCAAGCGGTTCGGCGTCCTCGATGGTTTTTATGACTTTTCTTCCGCAAAGAGCTTCAATTCTTTCGATATGCTCGCTTGCCTTGCCGAATCTTGTGTCGATTGAAGATGCATTAAAACTCATTATAGGCACGATCTCGTGACCAGCATCCGAAAGGCGTTTAAGCTGTTCGATGGCGGGTGCGAAGGTGCAGAACGATCCGCAAAAAGCAAAACCTATTTTCATACGATCCCCTCGCTTTCAAAGAGTTCATCAAGCGTGTCGGCGATGATCTTGCCCGCGCTTTCGGGTGCGTATTTTCCGGGTAAAGAGAGCGCCCAGATGGCATTTATTCCGCGCTCTTTGGCAGCCGCAAAATCTACCCCGCCCGGCACGGAGACAAGGTCGATGAGCAATATATCTTTCGGAAGCATCTCTATAACGTCTTTATCGAAAATACGGGCAGGGGCGGTATTGAATATCACATCAAACGCATCTTCTTCGCAAAGCGGCCCGAGACCGCCAAGCGCGTAGGATGACGAAATGCGAACAGTTTCGTTTCCAAAGGAAGAAGCCTCGGCAAGTTGGCGAAGATTTCTGGCAACAACAGTGACCGAAGCGCCCATTTTTGCGAGAAGGCAGGTGAGCATTCTTCCGATTCTGCCGTATCCCACAACTGCAACACGACTTCCGAAAAGAGTCTTTTTCATATTTTGCATTGCAAGATAAATTGCGCCCTCGGCTGTTGGTGTAGCGTTTTTTATCTGCAACGTTTCGGATTCAAAATAGTCGATGACGCGTTTTTTTCTTGCGGATGCCGAAAGGCGAAAGCTCTCGCCGAGTCTGCCGCCAAAGATCGGCACATCCGTGTATTCGAGTAATGTAAGAAGTTTGAGTCTGTCTGCGTCCGGGTCGCTGCAATTTACGGTTATTCCGTCAAGCGATGCGGGCAGGGGCAAAATAACTGCGGAGGCGGAATCTATCGCGCTGCGGGCGTCGCGGCATTTGACGGCTTTGTCGATATCAAACTCTTTGCCGAGCCCCCAAACGGCAGTTTCAAAGCCGCGCGCGGCGAGTTCTCTTGCAAGATAGCATTGCCTTGCATCGCCGCCGAGTAGTGCAAGTTTTATATTTTTATCCATATTAAGGTCCTCAATCATAAGAGTTATACTACATAATATGAATAAATACTTATCTATGTGAAAAGGGAGCCGCGAAGCTCCCTTTTATATCAGAGGATTATTAGTCCGGCTGTTGTGTTTGTGAATTCGGGGCGTTTGCCCTCGACTGAATAAATGAGCGAGAAATCAGAAGCAACACTGATCGCCGTGGCGCATCTGCCATCGGGTAGCATTATATTTCTGCCCGGGGTAGTGCAATACTTGACGTATTCGTTGTAAAGCTCTTCTTGATTGACTTCGGGAAGGTGGTTGCAAAGCCTGTCCGCGATCTCGATCATCAGCTTTTCGGTGTCCTCGGGGTCGAGTCCGAGAGTGGTTACTCTGCCGCGAAGCTCGTCGGGCATATCGGCATATCCGGTGTTGATTCCGAAGCCTATTCTGATCGTTGTAAGCTTACCCTCCTTCACCGTAACCGCGGTCATCACACCGCCATACTTCTTTCCGTCAAGGAGAAAATCGTTGAGCCATTTGATGCCGAGGCGCTGGTCGAAGTCCGAGCAGGCATCGAGAACGGCATTTGTGATCGTAACCGTTGCAAAAGGGCCGAGCTTTGAAGAGAACGCAGGAACGCAAATGTCGGCATAATCGCCTACCAGAAGGAGAGTGGCATAAATACCGTTGTCCCTTGGAGAATAGAAGGTATGAGTTCCCTGACCTCTGCCTGCGGTCTGTTCGCGTGCGGTAAACAGATACGCGCCGTCGGAAAGATCGTGCATGCGTCTGCCTGCTTCAACGAAGGTCGAGTCTATAGTTTCAAATCTGAATATTTCCATACTTTTATCTTTCTTCTCTGAAATACGACTGTCCGAGCGCTGCGGGAGGCTGATGCTCACGCTTTTTACGCGAGCTGGTAAACACGAGAACGGCAATGGTTACGAGATAGGGGAGCATCTTGATAAGCTCCTTGGTGCTTCCCGAAAGACCCGAAATAAATACGCTGGCGATATAAAGTCCGCCGAAGATATAGGACGAGAAGATCGCGCTTCTCGGCTTCCATAGCGCAAAAATTACGATTGCAATAGCAAGCCATCCGCGGTCGCCGAAGCCGTTGTTGGTCCATGCGCCGGTAGTGTAGTCCATAACGAAGTAAAGTCCGCCAAGTCCCGCGATAGCACCTCCAACGCAGGTAGCAACGTATTTGTAGAGCGAAACGTTGATGCCCGCAGCATCGGCTGTTGCGGGGTTTTCACCGATCGCGCGGAGGTTAAGGCCTACGCGTGTGCGGTTAATGAACCACTGCGAAAGAATTGCGATGATGATTGCAAGGTATACAAGGAAGCCAAACGAGAAGAAGGTCTCTCCCACGATTCCGAGATGATCGGAAAGGAAGGGGATCTTCGTCTTATAAGCGTTACCCGTGATAAAGAGCGAAATAGAACCGCTTTCGCCGAAGAACTTGAGGAGCGAGCCGCCGTAGAAGTTACCGAGACCGACACCGAGGGTGGTCAGTGCAAGACCGACGACGTTCTGATTTGCCTTGAGAGTGATAGTCAGGAAGCTGTAAATAAACGCGATGAACGTGGAGCCGATAACCGATGCAAGCAGAGAAATAAGAACACAAAGAATCGGAACGGGCTCGGCAGAAAAATGCTCGTAAATATATCCGCCGATGATTCCGGAGATACCGCCGATATACATTATACCGGGAATACCAAGGTTGAGGTTTCCGCTCTTCTCGGTTATGATCTCACCTGTAGCTCCGAAAAGAAGAGGGGTGCCCTGAACTATCGCTGCGGCGATAAACGCCATTATTTTTGCAAAAATGCCCATTATGCGTCCTTCTCCTTTCTTTCCTTTTTGCGGAAGTGTATCTGATAATTTACAAAGAAATCGCTGCTGATGATAAAGAGGATCAAAATTCCGGTCAGAACTTCGCCAACGCTTGAGTTAAGGCCGAGATTCGATGCGATCTCGCCCGCGCCCTTCTGCAGGAAGCAAACGAGAAGCGAAGAGAAAATCATTGTGATGGGATTGAACTTCGACATCCAGGATACCATGATCGCGGTAAATCCGTTTCCACCGACAGCGCTTGCGTTGATGGAGTGGTCTGTGCCCGCGGCAAGTATCCATCCCATAACTCCGCAGAGTGCTCCCGAAATGAGAACCGTGCGGATGATGACCTTTTTGACATTGATACCGATATATCTTGCGGTATTTTCACTTTCGCCGACAACCGCTATCTCATATCCCTGCTTGCTCTTTTTCAAATAAACGTATACCACTACGGTCAAAAGCGCAACGATGAGGACATTCATCAGATATTTCTGACCGAATATAGAGGGGAACCAACCGTTCTGTGTATTCGAATTGACAAGGCCGAGAACCATCGAGCCGCTGGGTACCCAATACATAATGAGAAGCGAAACAAGCTGAGCCGCAACATAGTTCATCATAAGGGTAAAAAGGGTTTCGTTGGTATTCCAAATAGCCTTAAAAAATCCGGGAATGCCTGCCCAGACAGCGGATGCAGCTATACTCGCAAAAAGGCAAACGATTATGAGAAGCCAAGAAGGGAGTGTATCTCCGATATAAAACATACAGGTGATGCTTGCAAGCATACCGATCAGCACCTGACCCTCGGCGCCCGTGTTCCAGAAACGCATCTTAAATGCCGGTGTTACTGCAAGAGAAATACCGAGAAGGACCGCAGAAGCCTGAAGGAGATTCCACATTTTTCGGGGGCTGCCAAAGCTTCCGACAAACATAGCCTTGAAAACCTTGAGCGGATTTTCGTTGGTAATGAGGATGGTTACAAGAGCACAGAAAAGAACTCCGACAAGAATAACGATGGTCTTGATAAGCATCTGCTTTAACTTTGGAAGTTCACCGCGCTTGGTGATATACACAAGCGGCTCTTTATGAGTCTTATGATTATTCTGCATCGCTTCTCTCCTCCTCTCTGTCTGTCTTGGTCATAAGGTATCCGACCTCGTTCTTTGTGGCACTTCTGCCGTCAAGAATGCCCGTTATCTTTCCACTTCCGATGACCATAATGCGGTCGCAGAGATCGAGCAGAACGTCAAGGTCTTCGCCGACGAAGATGACGGCAACGCCCTTACGCTTCTGGTCGTTGAGCAGGTCATAGATAAGGTACGAGGAATTTATATCGAGTCCGCGAACGGGATAAGCCGCCATAAGAAGTGTGGGCGCCGAAGAAATTTCACGTCCGAGAAGTACCTTTTGCACGTTACCACCCGAAAGGCGACGAACCGGGGTCTCCGCATCGGGAGTTGCGACCTCAAGATCCCTGATGATCTTCTGTGCAAGCTCCTCGGGGCCGTGTCTTTCAACAAAGATCGATTTACCTCTGCGGTAGCTGCGGAGCATCATATTGTCAACAACGCTCATATTTCCGACAAGTCCCATGCCGAGTCTGTCCTCGGGAACAAAGGAGAGTCGAACGCCGAGCTCGCGTATCTCGAGCGGGGTTTTGTCGCGCAGATCTTCGGTTTTTCCGTTCTTGGGATTATGATAAATTATAGAACCGCCGTCAAGCTTTTGCAGTCCGGCGATCGCCTCTAAGAGCTCGCGCTGACCGCTTCCCGCGATACCTGCGATACCGAGGATCTCGCCCGAGCGAACTGTGAAGCTTACGTCGTCAAGAAGCTTTACGCCGTCGCGGTTTTTGCAGTCGATATGCTCAACTACAAGTCTGTCGGTGGGATTGACGGGCTCGGGGCGTTCGATATTAAGCTCGACCTTCTTGCCCACCATCATTTCGGTGAGAATATTTTCATCAGCCTTTGCGGTGTTGATGGTACCAACATATTCTCCGTGGCGGAGAACGGCAACCTTATCAGAAAGATCAAGAACCTCGTGGAGCTTATGAGTAATAATTATTATTGCCTTTCCGTCCGCTCGCATACGGCGGAGGATATCGAAGAGTTTTCGGGTCTCCTGGGGAGTCAGAACCGCAGTCGGCTCGTCGAGAATAAGGATATCGGCACCGCGGTACAGAACCTTGATGATCTCAACCGTCTGCTTTTCGGATACCGACATTTCGTAAATCTTCTTCGAGGGATCGATATCAAAGCCATACTTCGAGCTGATCTCGGCGACCTTTTTTGATACCGATTTGATATCGAATTTACCTTTTTCCTCGAGTCCAAGAACTATGTTTTCAGCCGCGGTGAAAAGATCTACCAGCTTGAAATGCTGGTGGATCATACCGATCTTATAGTTAAAGGCATCGTGAGGCGAATTGATGGAAACAGCCTCGCCGCCAATAATTATCTGACCTTCATCCGGGTGATAGATACCCGAGATCATATTCATAAGGGTCGTCTTTCCGCTTCCGTTTTCGCCGAGGAGCGAAAGGATCTCGCCGTTGCAGACGGTGAGATTGACATTGCTGTTTGCAACAACACTTCCGAATCTCTTTGTAATTCCACGGAGTTCTATTGCTACGTTATTCATTAGGTCTCTTCCCTTTCATAAACAAGCTTCCGAAACTTTTATCCCGGAACAGAAAGGCTTCTGTTCTCGGATAAAAATTTCAGATACAGAAAAACGCCCACGGGGATGCCGATCTATCGGCATCCCCTATAGGCTTTAGTGCTGTAAATTACTGTGCTGCGGTAATACCGTCGATGATGAGATCGAAGTAAGGAGCGGAGCGGAGACCGTCAGCGGACTCGTTGAAGTAGCCGTTGAGAACAACCTCAGTCTCGCCTACGAAGTCGCCGAGATCGTCAACGTCAGCGAGGTAGGACTCGAGCTTCTGACCGCCGATGGTGAAGGTGTTGGTATCGAATACCTTGAGAGTGCCTGCCTTGAAAGCAGCGATAGCAGCGTCGATAGCTTCCTGAGTGCCGGGAGCTGCATAAGCGGTGTTGAGCTCGGTGAGCTGAACGGAGCCTTCCTCAAAGCCGCCGCACCAGTCATAGGGGACCTCGTTGCCCTTACCGTCGCGGGTCTTTTCGATGATGAGCTTCATGTAGGGCTCCCAGTTGATCTTGGAAGAGATGAGCCAGGTGTTGGGAGCGATATCCTTGGTGCTGATGTTGTATGCAACATTGGGAACGCCTGCAGCGTCACAAGCCTTGGGAGCACCCTCGGAGTCAGCGTGCTGAGAAATGAGAACGCAACCGTCGCCGATGAGCTTCTCTGCTGCGGTCTTCTCAAGCGCGATATCGAACCAAGAGTTGGTGTATTCAACCTTCATGGTAGCGGAGGGACATACGGAGCGTGCGCCGAGGAAGAAGGAGGTGTATCCGGACTTAACCTCTGCGTAGGGCCAAGCTGCAACGTAGCCGATAACAGCCTTGTCAGCGGTGATCTCGCCCTTTGCGATCATATCGTTGAGCTTCATACCAGCAACGATACCTGCAACGTAACGACCTTCGTAAATAGAAGCGAATGCATTGTGGTAGTTAGCAAGCTTTTCGGTGTGAGCCTTGGTACCGGTAGCGTGGAAGAACTGAACCGCGGGGAATTCCTTTGCAGCCTGGATCATAAACGCCTCGTGACCGAAGGAGTCAGCGAAAACGAGGTCACAGCCTGCTTCAACAAGCTCGCAAGCCGCGTCATAACAAGCTGCGGTTTCGGGAATGTTGGTCTTGAGGATCATCTGGTCCTCGGTAAGGCCAAGAGCAGAGCAAGCAGCCTTAGCTGCGTCGATAAAGTTCTTGTCGTAGGTGGAGTTCTCATCGTGCAGGAAGATGAAGCCTACCTTGAAGGTATCTTCGGTCTCGCCGCAAGAAGCGAACGCAACGGTGACGGAAAGGAGCATAAGAACTGCGAGAATAAGTGACAGTGCTTTTTTCATGGTTTTCCTCCATAAAATAATAATGAAATATTTATTTGCAGCACTTTGTGCCGAAAATACAAAACGGGAAAAGAGCCGATCCGACTCTTCTCCCGTCAAATTTTTTATGGGGGCTTATAGTCGGACGATTTACGGCTATCCGGTAGAAACTTTCTGACCTTATCTCAGATATTATATAAGCAAAATAATTCGTAAACAAATACGAATATATTATATCAATTTTTCTCCCAAAAGTCAACACTTTTTTCGCAAATTATTACGAATTCGTACAAAATCGACTCATCTTCTGAACACAGAGCGCACACTATTCGTTCAAAATAGCGATTTTGCGCGATACGCCGACTTCGATTATCGACTCATTTATTATCTTGCTAATACTCGAATCGGGATGTAGCAAATATTCTTCACTAAAATCACCGAGCAAAGTAACGCTCTTCACTTCTTCAAGCGGAATATCAAAAATCGACTTTGCAATTGGACCTTGCTCACCTATCAAAACATAATCGCTCTCCGAAACAGCAAAATCGAGTTTTGCACGAAAAGCTCCGGTTGATTCCCAAGATGATTCGGTGAGATACGTAAGTCGCTCTTCCCCGCTTTCGAATGAAAGATACAGAATTGGCGAATTTGATCTTTTTATGCGGTTGATGCCCGAATGGGAAACAAATACGCCGCCGATCAGTTCAATGCCGTCATCGGGGATCATTTCGACGATCACGTCCGAAGCACTTGCGGTCGTCGCGAGTTGCACCATGATCCAAGCGTCGTTTTCGCTTTGCGGATAAGGAAGTAATATGCGACGAACTTTGACCTTAGAGATAAATCTCGCCACGGAGGAAAGATGTCTTGAATGATAATGTGTCAGCATAAGAGCATCGATCTCGGTGACACCCTTTTCCTGCGCTTCCCAATATGAACTGTACAAAGGCGAATAATGGCCTTCGGTGATATCGATAATTGCGGCATCTTCTCTATGCCTTACACATATCATTTCGTTTCCGCCGACAGACATTATCTCGAATTCTGCATTTGCCGGACGGTTGGCTACTGAGATCAGCACAAGTCCCGCAAGCACAAGCGGGTACAAGGCAGGTAAAACAAGCAGGGGCTTTTTGTGTTTTACTTTAATTATCAAGAAGAAAAATATAATTAAACTGAATGTCAGCACAAGGATCGATGCTTCCTTGGACATAAGCGACACAAGCGCACCTCGGGTATCGCTGAGATTCGAGGCAAGGGTGAGCATATAGCCAGCCGACGCGTCTATTACCCATTCAAGCAACTCACCTATGTAGGGAATTCCGCCGACGATAAGATAAAACAGCGATGCCGCAAGAAGAGGTGTTGCGGCGAAAGTTGCGGTAAGATTTGATCTGAAGGAAAGAATTGATACCTCGCCGAAAAAATACATCACGGGCAGAAGAGTCAGCGAAAGAGCGGCGGCGATGCTCATAAGAGTGCCAAACAGAAAAGAAACCGATTTTCGCAGAATGAGCTTGCCGAAGTGTTTGTTCTCTACGCTTTCATCTTCGTTTTTGTTTTCAAAAAGCTTTGAGATTATGGAGTTGAAAACCGGCATAAAGACGACAATGCCGAGTGTGGCGCAGAAGGACAGAATAAAACTTTTGTCGAAAACAACGCACGGGTTTATTACCGTCAGCATTGCCGCGGCGAGTCCGAGGGCGTTCAGAGCATCCGAACTGTCACCGAGCGAGTATGCTATAAATACCGTCAAAAGCATTGCAACCGATCTGATCGCGCTTATCGGAAAGCCGAGGAGGCAGAGGTAGGCAAAAGCAAACAGAGCGAGCAAAATATTGCGGTATGCGCGTTTGATATGCAAATGCAAAAGGATGAAGGATACGACACCCGTGATTATCGAAACATGAAGTCCGCTGACGGCAAGATAATGCGAAAGACCCGAGCGTTTGAAATCGCGGTAGACATACGCCGGGATCGCGCTCTTATCACCGAGAAGCATCGCCGCTGCAAGCTTTCCGCCGTCGCCTTCTATTGAATTCTTCAGCTTAGCGGAACACAATAAATTCAACGATCTGCATTTATCGGCAAAGGAAAGATTATTCTTTGAAACTACCGCAGAATCATTTTCATTTTCGGATACGACAGAAAGAACGATTCCCTCTGATAAAAGATCATACGCCTCGTCCTCCGGGTGCGCTGCCAAAGAAGACACTACTGCTCCGCGCAGTACAATTTCGTATCCAACTTGAAATCCCGAGTTATAGTCGCAATTCAGGATGGCTTTTTCTTCGTATTCTTCCCCGTCGATCGAGTGAAGGCGGAGGACAAAAACAGCATAATAATCTGCGGAGCCGCGTCTTTCCGTAACTGTTGCGTGAATATATCGTCCCTCGCCGGAAAAGCTCTCGGCAAGCGGCAGCTTACGCTCGAAAAAGAATGAACCGCGCAAAAGAGCCGTGCAGAATATGATCATTACAAAAGAAGAAGCAAACAGTCTGTACGGTTTGATATAGCGGCAGGCGCAAAGTGTGACGAGCATAATAAGCAACACGGCGGCACCGGCGAGCAAGGCAAAAGCAACAGCCTTGACAAAATAAAAGGCGGCGAGGGTGGCTATGACCGCCAGAACCCCCGCCGAAACTCCCGGTCTTCCACCGAAAATATTCATAAAAATTTATACCTCTTCCGAGTCGTATTTCTTGAAGCCCTCTCCGAAAACCGAGGTCGCATTGGTGACGATCATAAATGCGCCGTCATCGATCTGCTTTACAACGTCGCGCGCCTGAGGAAGGAGTTTGGCTCTCATAACGACCATAAGGATCTCGTAATTCTGACCCGAATACGCTCCGTTTCCTTTGAAGAAGGTTGCGCCGACATCGACGTCCTTCATGAGGCGCTTTGCGATCTCTTTGTTTTCCGAGCTGATGATATAGATCATTCTCGCGCCGTCGCCGCCGTAGAGGACCTTGTTCATTATCATACTCTGCAGCATAAGCGCGATGCCCGCGTAGATCATGACCTCGATATTTTTGAAAACGATTCCCGAGGTAAGACAGACCATACCGTCAACAAATCCGAACACGATGCCCGTCGGAAGATGACGCCATTTGGTGCGGAGGAGCTTTACGATAACGTCGGTTCCGCCCGTTGTTGCTCCCGTTCTGAAAACAAGTCCCACACCCGTTCCGACAAGAACCGCCCCGCCGACTGCGGCGAGGAGAAGATTATCGGTGAGGGGACCGACAAGCGCGCCCATTGTATCGACCGCTATAGAGGAAACAAGCACAGCATACATCGTCGACGCAAGAAACTTAAATCCGAATTTCAGCGTTCCGACAAGGAGGATCGGCACGTTAATAAGTGCTATCAAGGTACCTGTCGGTAAAACATCGATGAATTTGGTTATGATGATCGCAACGCCCGAAATACCGCCGGGGGCAATGCTGTTCGGGTCGAGGAAGCACGCAACACCTGTCGCAAAAATGACCGCGCCCGCTGTCAGCGTCAGTATATCCAAAAGGATTTGCTTGATTTTTTTGTATTTGATATTCAACATTGCAGATCTCCGAAAAAATTTCTCTAATTATTTTACCACGAAGTTCGGAAATAATCAACTCAAAAATCAAAAAAATTTGTAGGAATTCAAAAAAAGTATTGAAGCGAGGCGAAAAAAAGTGTATAATGTTATAAAAGAACGTGTTGGAGGAGATCATGGCGAAGAAAAAGAAGAAGAATCAAAAGAAACTTGACATAAAGGTGATAATTGTTATACTTCTGATAATAATCGCCCTTTATATCATTTCGCAGTACATAGATGCAAAATACAGACAGCCCGAAATTACAACCGAAAGCACGAGCAGTGTCACACACAGCTCGGGTGAGCTTGGTGAGGTCGAATATCACTTCATTGATGTCGGTCAGGGCGACGCAACGCTGATACGCACACCCGAGGGCGATATTCTTATCGACACGGGCGAAAACAGCGCCGAGGAGGATCTGAAAAATTATCTTGATCTTTGCGGAGTTGACGTTCTTTATTACGCGATCTTCACCCACCCCGATTCCGACCACATCGGCGGCGCGGATATGGTGCTTGAGGAATACGAGGTACTGAACGTCATAAAACCCGATTTTGAAAAGACCACTAAGGTATACACTGCAATGATGGACGCCATTGCGGCGGAAGGCTGCAAGGTTTACAATGCCCTTCCCGGTGAGACCTACTCTCTCGGCGAATTTGATATGTTCGTTTTCGGTCCCGATCCCACAAACAAGGAGCTTGACTCGAACAACTCCTCGATAGTCATCAAAGCAACGTGGGGCAAGACGACGGCAATGCTGACCGGCGATGCCGAAAAGCCCGCAGAGGAATCGATTCTTCGCACATACTCGGGCGCAGAGCTCGGCTCGATGCTTCTCAAAATGGGACATCACGGATCGAGAACTTCATCGACGGATGCGTGGCTTGCGGCAGTAAAACCGACTATCGCTATCATTTCCTGCGGAAGGGATAATTCATACGGTCATCCTCACGCGGAGGCGCTTGCAAGGATAAAGCCATACGTTGGTGAAAACATCTACCGCACAGACCTGCTCGGAAGTTTCATTTTCATCACGGATGGCGAAGTGTTCACTTATAAGGATAAATAAGCAAATACAAAAGAGGTTGCCGCGCGGGCAACCTCTTGATTTTTTACTGTTTTACGCTTGCAGCGTAAAAGTCGGCGATAGCCTTTTCGAATACGGGGAATACGAGCTTCATACCGTCTGCGTTGAGATGGCTGATGTCATTTGCAGTCATGCAATACTTGCTTCTGAAGGTAGCATCGGTCATCTTGACGCCGGTGTAAGCCTGATCCATTGCGTTGATGCAGGGAACGTTCATATCAGCGCAAACCTCGAGGAGAGCCTTTCCGTAATCGCTGCAATAATTGCCTGCGGAGTTCTTGCTTCCGCCAACCTCCCATACGGTGAGGCAGATGATGAGAGCGTTCGGGTACTTTTCCTGGATCTTGGTGATGAGGAATCTTGCCGCACCCTTCATTGTCTTGGTATCGGTGCTTCCGTTTTCTCCGATGGGAACGTTCTTGTTATAGTCGTTACGTCCACCCTCGATGATAACGATGTCGGGGTTGTTGTTCGTCATATTGGCGTATCTGACAACCATCGGGTTATTGGTGGTAACGTAATTCGACATAGTCGAGCCGTTCATACCGTAGTTATTGAATACCATATCATACTTCTTTGCGAGAAGTGCGGGCCATACGAGATCCTTGTCAAGTCCGTTGCCTGCAAGATAACTGTCGCCGATAACGGTGAAGGTCTTGCCCTTGAGGATGTCATAGAACGCGCGGGCCTTATCGTCATCGAACCACTTTTCAGCAGTTGCCGCCGCATCAATTATATCCTGAAGCGTACCGGGCTCGCTCGTCTCGGAGGAGTATATGGTAGGTCTGTTGTTAAGACCGTTGGAGCGGAAGCAGAAGCGGATGCATTCGTTGTCTTCGCTTGAAATGTAAGTGTATACAACTCCGCGGTTGGTGCTCTCGATCACGTACTGTCCGCCGCCGGGGATATTGTGCTTGGAAAGGTCGATGACCCAATTTCCGCCATCCTTCTTCCAGAAGGAAACGACATAAGCGTTGCCCGAAGTCGAGCCTGCAGCCTTATCGGTGAAGGTAACCTTGGTTCCCTTCTTTGCTATCTCGATAACGTCGGAGTAAGCGTAATTGTTCTCACTGGGGTTGATGTCATTTGCAAAGCCGTAACCGTTGGTCGACGAGCCTACGTAACCTGCGTTCCACTTGGTATCAAGCGCGGTTCCGGTTGGAACCTCCGGAGCGGTCGTTACTTCTGACGCGGGATCGTCCTTTTCAACCACGGGGGCCTTGGTCGAGTTAACGGTTACTACGGGATATGCAGCAGGGGTAAAGGAAGTGGACTGACCCGAGCGGAAGCAGAGTCTAATACATTCATTATCCTTCTCGGAAGTATAAGTATAAGTTCTTGCTCCTGCGGCATCGGTATACTCGGCATAAGTGCCGTTTGCCTTATAGCCCGAAAGGTCGATGACCCATGCGCCGTTTTCCTTCTTCCAGGAAGAGAAAACATAAGCTGCGGCGGATGCGAAATTCGTGTCGCCGTTGGAGTTGGTGTTGTCATCGGTAAAGGTCACGGTGCTTCCTGCGGGGCCGAGGTTGATGACTTCGCTGTAGGAGTACAATCCGCCCGTTTTGTTGAGCTTTTCCTTCCAGCTTGAGTTGCTATCCGAGCCTACGTAGCCGAGATGCCACTCGAGAGTTACAACATAGTCCTTCTTCTCTGCTGCGACGGGCGCGGTTGTTACCTCTGCCTCGGTCGTTGCTTCGGGAGCTGTGGTTTCTGCGGGAGCGGTAGTTTCTGCATCGGTTGCAGCCTCGGTTTCAACTATCTCATCGGTCGAAGGAAGTTCTTCGCCTGCGGTTGTTTCCACATTTGTTCCGGTAGGAGAACACGCGCAGATGACAGAAGAAAGCATTGTCAATAAAAGGATCCAGGAAAGAATTCTGATCGATGCGTGTTTTTTCATAATGATCTCCAAATTAACGAGTTCAGAATTATCCGAATTACGCGATTGTTCTCTTCTTGATTACGGTTACTGCGAGTGCAAGGCTTGCGACAACTGCAGCAACGATATTAAGAGTTGCGTCACCTGTGGTGGGGTTCTCGGGCTCTACGGGAGGCTCAACGGGAGCTTCAGCTACGGGAGTCTTGAGAGTAACAACGGGACGAAGGGCGGGATCAATGGGAGCGTTTGCCTTCTCTTCCGAACGGTAGCAAAGTCTTACAAGCTCATTGTCCTTGGTGGAAGTGTAGGAGTAAACGAGGGGATTGGTGGTGAAGGTTCCGCCTTCGCCCTGAACGCCGCTTGCGAATACCCAGTTGTCGCCGTCCTTGGTCCAGGTGGAGAATACGTATGCGCTGTTGGAGCAGAACGCGGTGCCGTCCTTGTTGTTGTCGGTGAAGGTCACCTTGCTTCCCGCCTTGGGAACAACGATAACGTCGGTGTAGGAGTAAGCAGATCCGCTTGCAACGATGGAACCGTCAGACTTAACGTAACCGAAGTTCCAGTTGGTGTCGACCTTTACGCCGTCAACGAAGATCTCTTCAAATTCGGGAGTCATATCAGCCTTCTGCTCGGAGCGATAGGTAACGCGGATAGCCTGATTATCCTCTGTGGTAACGAACTCATAGCTTCTGGAAGCTGCTGCGCCGCCGGGGATGTTGTTGGCGGTGAGATCAAGCTCGTAGGAATCGCCGTTCTTGGTCCAGAAGGAGAAAACGTAAGCTGCTGCGGAAGCGTATGCGGACGCATCGTCAGCAAAAGAGATAGTGGAGCCTGCGGGTCCCATATCAATAACGTCGGTGAAGGAATAGCTGCCACCGTTGGGGTTGAGCACGTTGACGAATCCACTGGAGTTGGTGGAGGATCCGACGTAACCAAGCTGCCAGTTAACATCAACTACTTTTTCCTCATAGGAGGCTGCCGATGCATAGAATGCGGATACGGAGAGGATCATAACGAGTGCGAGTGCGATAGAAAGAAGCTTTTTCATTTGTCTGATTTCCTTTCAGATATATTGGTAAGATAAATATACCACAAAATGAACGATTTGTCAATAGATTTTAACAAAAAACAACACAGCGCGTGGCTGTGTTGCTTTCATTTATGAAATTAATAGATTCTGACTTCGTAAACCTTGATTGCGGGAGCGCCGTTGGTTGCGAGGACGTGGATCTTGACCTCGTCAGCCTCGGTGGGCTCAACGTCGCAAACCGCAAGGCGGAGATAGTTGCCGCGGACTTCCTTCTTGCCGACTTCCTTGCCGTCCTTGTAAAGAACGACGTCGAAGTCACGGAGAAGCTCGGGAGCGACGCCTATTCTCTGCTGTGACTGTCTGTTTGCGGACATAGTAACGCGGATGGGATATGCGAAGTTGGAGTCGGAGGTTACTCTTACCTGGCTTACGGTCTTTGCGCCGTCGAGCTTGAGGGTAAGGGTCTCGCCGCCCTCGGAGATGGAATCGGTCATCCAAGCGTTGTGCTCTTCGCCGATCTTTCTCGAAACACCGTTGATGACCTTTTCGGGCTCGCCGCCTGCAATGTAGGAAGAGGCGGAAACAGTCGCATTGAGTGCCATATCCTTTGCGTCCTCATTCTTGTAGGGCAGGGGGAGATAGCCGTCTTCGCGGAGCATGATCTGCTGGAGCTCGTTAATATGCTCGCCTACGCCGCGGGGATCGCAACCGTACTTCTCGCAGAGAGAAGCTGCAACGCCGACAGCCTGACCGCCGTTTGCACAGCAAGCGATGATTCTGGTCGAAGCAAGGCCGAGCTTGGTGGTAGAAATGTTTCTACCTGCCATAAAGAGGTTCTTGATATTCTTGGAGTAGTAGCAACGGTAAGGAATGGTGTAGATACCCTCGAAGTGGTTGCAATCGGAGGGGAGAATATCGAAGTCAAGCAGACCGTGGGGAGCGTGAAGGTCAACGCACCATCCTGCGTGGATAACTGCGTCGTCGAAGACCTTGTGGTCGAGAATGTCGTTCTCATCGAGGATGTAATCACCCATAAGTCTGCGGCTCTCTCTCATTCCGGGAAGCGCGCCTACCCAGATAAGTTCGAAGTTGTCCGCGCCGTGCTCGCCGCCGTTCTTGATGTGATCCCAGATACCGTATGCATAAGCATAGAGGTCGTCACGGATCTTCTCGTAGTCTTCGATGATGTCCTCGCCGTCACCCATAAGCTCGAGCCACCAGTAACCGTAGTCTACTGCAGCACAGGAGTTTGCGGAAAGGCGAAGCCATTCCTCGGGGTCGGGAGCCATCGAAGCATCGACCTTCATGGTCTTGGAGTGAACTCTGTAACGGAGCTGATGCTCACTCAGGTGCTTTGCGAAAGGAGGAGGAGTGAACTTAACGGGCTTGCCGGTATCGACAGCCTTCATAAGGATGGTGTTACCCATTCTCTCGTTGTTAGCCTTTTCGGGAGCGTGGGGCTCTCCGGTCTCAGCCTTGGATTCGCTTCCCTGTCTGAATTCAGCGCCTGCGAAATAGCCGAGAGTACCGTTACCGGTGCAGTCAGCAAAGATGGGAGCAGTGATGCGGAGACGGAGCTCGGTGGTCTCCTGGAAGCACTTGATAGCTACGATGCGGTCGTCCTCAACCTCGCAATCGTACATTGCGGTGTTGAAATATGTGGTCAGATTGGGCTCTTCCTTTGCCTTGCGGAAAAGAACCATATCCCATGTGGAATAGCTAAAAGAATCGTTTACAGCCTTATTCTCAAGCATAAGCTCGTAAACAAGTCCGCTTTCCGCGTAGTCGGGCTGACGAAGGCTCTGGTCAGCGCCCGAGATATGTATTCTGATCTCGCTGGATGCGTTACCGCCAAGCACGGGACGCGCGTGGATGAGCGCAGTCTTAACGCCTTCACGAGCCGCCGCGATAGCAGCACAAAGACCCGACATACCTCCGCCGACAACGACGAAAGAATAATGTTCTTCTCTGAATCTCTTCATTTTAATAATTTCCTCCGAAGATATTTTTTCATACAGATTAATTATACTATATTTTAGAAAAAAGGTCAAGCCCTTTTGGCGATCGATATAAAAATAACTGTTAAATTTCATTTAATTGTGCAGAAAATTTCGTTTTTCTCTTGACACGGGGCTTAAATAGTTTTATAATTATATCAAACTAATGTTTTATGCCGGAGGTATTATTATGGCAAAGAAGAAGAGCACCTTTGGTGCGGATTTCAAAAAATTCATCTCCCGCGGTAACGTGGTGGATATGGCAGTCGGCGTTGTTGTCGGCGGCGCGTTCAGCAAGATCGTAACCGGTTTTGTAAACTACATCATCAACCCCTTCGTCGGTATCTTCCTCAAGAGCGGCAGCCTTGACAGCATCAAGACCGTCATCACTCCCGAAGAGCTTAACGAAGCAGGCGAGGTCGTTACTGCTGAGGTTGCACTCCTTTGGGGCACCTGGGCACAGACGATCATTGACTTCCTTATCATTGCATTCTGCATTTTCTGTGTTGTAAGAATGATCAACAAGATCAGGGATAAGGCAAACGAAAAAGAAATTCAGGCAAAGGCTGAGGCTGATGCTGCGGCTAAGAAGGCTGCAGACGAAAAGGCAGCAGCAGACGCTGAAGTTGCTAAGGCGAAGGCTGAGGAAGAAGCTGCTTTCCGCGCTTCTCTCGTACAGCAGACCGCACTTCTTTCCGAGATCCGCGATTCTCTGAAGAAGTAATTTCATCTGTGGGGACGGCCTTGGTCGTCCCCTGAGCATTCCCCGGAGGTAATTATGAAAAACAAAACTCCATTCCGTGAGCGGGTATGGCAATTTATGCAGGGGCGCAACGGCGTTGATGCTCTGTATAATTTTTTGATAATTGTTTGCCTGTTCCTCATCATCTTTGCTCTCTTTCTGCAAGGCATCCCCAAGCTGATCGTCAACGTAGCTTATATCGCATTGATCTCGTGGGCTCTCTTCAGATATATGTCAAAAAATCTTTATAAAAGGCGCAAGGAAAATGCGGATTTCTTGCGATTGGTAAAAAAATTCACCGGATTTTTCCGCCTTCAGCGCGACCGCATACGCGACAGAAAAACTCATGTTTACCGCCGCTGCAAGAATTGCAAAAATGTCCTCAGGCTTCCCAAAAAAGCGGGAAAGCACAAGGTCTGTTGCCCTTGTTGTTCGCACAGATTTGAGGTTTATATTGCGGGAGTTGCCGACAAAAAGGATAAATAAAGCGTATTATTCTAAAGCAGAAAAATAGGCAGAGGGTATCAAATATCCTCTGCCATTTTTCTTGATAAGCGCACATTGTGCAAAAACAAGTATTTTTATGTAGACTAATTCACAATTTTATGATATAATTTTATAAATCGATGCACCCAAATTCAAAAATGCTACACTATATGGATGAAAGGAGGCGAGAAAATGCAAGACACGAACGAAATGCGAAATAGGCTTATAAATGAATTTGTCGAAAGCTATATGGAGAAGCTGTTTTACTTCTGTTTGAAAAAGACCGGAAGTCATATTGAAGCTGAAGATCTGACACAAGAGATAGCACTTCAAATCATTACCGCTTTGAATAAAAGCACGATTCCGGCAAATTTTTCGGCGTGGGTATGGCAGATTGCACGCAACCGTTATTCCGTATGGGCTAAAGAAAAACATAATCGAAACGAATTGATAACCGGTTCCGATATCGGCGATTATGAAATTGAGGACGAGTGCGATAATATCCTTGATGAAATGATACATACAGAGCAAATGGCTCTGCTTCGGCGCGAGCTCGCATTCATTAAGAGTGATTATCGCAATATCGTCATTGCCTATTACATCGAAAACAAAAACCTTCGTGAAATTGCAGAATCGCTCTCACTTTCCACGAACACGGCGAAGTCTCGGCTTCTCCGTGCAAGACAAATTTTGAAAGAAGGTATGGATATGGCAAGAGAATTTGGAAAACGCAGTTATAACCCCGATAATATTTTCTACAATAATATTTGTGAGTGCCCCGGGCAACTTGGACAGCCGTGGTCTTTGATGGATCCAAAGCTGAACCAAAACATTTTTCTTTCCTGTTACGACAATCCCATGACCACAGAGGAGCTCGCCATTGAGGTGGGAGTTGCTTTGCCGTATATGGAAGACACAGTGAAGCATCTGACAGCACAAACGTTACTTATTAAAAAAGGCGAGAGTTATGAAACCAACTTTCCCATCATCAGCCGCGAAGCTCTTCATAGAGTCCATTTATATTATGAAGATATTCTCCCTCACCTGACCGATCTGATCACCGAGAATACAGACCGTTTAATGGCTCAGTATAAGGAGGCGGGGCTATCCTTCTATGGCTCCTATCAAAGCTACGAGGAAGCAAAGTGGATACTTTTGCCGAATTTCTTCATAGGATTGTATGAACTTTGCAAAAGCTCGCCAAAAGTCAAGCTTGGACACACCAAAAGGAAGGACGGCGGGATTTGGGATATTCTTGCCTATGAGATCTGCGATTTCACGCCGGATCCCATAGCCCCCAATAGTATAACAAACGGCTTTAATCATTACCGAATCGGATATAAGGGAATGCAGATCAGTAAGCCCGTATATCTTTCACAAGATGATACCTATGAATTGTTACTGATGGCGAAAAACAAATCTCCTCGAAAGTTCTCGTCAGCGGATAAGCTCGTTGAGCACGGATATGCGGCTAAAATTGATGGGAAGTACGTTCCAACTGTGTCTGTCATCAGCGAAGAAAACAATCGAATGTTTGTCAGATTTTGCAAGAAGGATAAGTTCAGCGCGGAATTTAAGGAGCATAGCGACAGAAGGGGTAAGCTACATGCCGAGATTATGACTTTGCTGGATCAGATCAACCACACAATTCGAGAAATCCTGTATGATGATCTGCCTGAAAGCATTCGCACACAGGATACAGTGATGGAGGCGATACTGGAATCTTTTTGCACCGCACACCACACCTTCGGCTATCTTGCGAAATATGCACTTGCAAGCGGTTGGCTGAAATATGATGAGAATATGTCTCCCTCTCTCGGGGCATTTATCTATATTCCATAAGGAGTTTACCGCCCTTTCTTAAAGAATCATCGTGAAATAAATGAAATCCCGCCGAGAGCAACCTTTTGGTCACTCTCGGCGGTAGATTATTTTATTATTCTATTGTCTGTTCTCATTTTTCTTAGCCGTATTAATTGTCGCAATAAGAATTCGTTTAATCTCCAAGCAATCGGTTAGTATTGATTGTCCCATATCTTCTGTTAAATATTCCGACATAATAAGAAGCCTGAGCCAATATTCAGTTTCAGCGGTTTCTTTTAGTGCAATATGCATTTTTGATATAAAATCTCGTACACTCTGTGCGTAATTAGCTTCGTTTATATTTGCACCTACACTTGTACCGCTGCGGATAATTTGCTTAGAAATAATCGCATCTTTTTTATTTCTTGTCAAGTATTGATATAATTTAATTATTCGTACAGCAAATAAAACTGATTTATCAATAAGCAGATTTTCTTTCATAACATAGACCTCCAAATTACAAAAGCATTACGTTACAATTATGCAATACATTATCATATAAAAGCTTTTAGACCAACGGGATAAAAGCTACCACAATTATTCATTATTCATCAGCGAAGCGGCTTCATTATTCATTATTCATTTTAATATCTGCGCGTAGTAAATGAATAATGAATGATGAATAATGAAAAATGAATAATTATACCGTGTGAATTCCCTTATGTTTATGTGCGTGAGGCATATCAAGCGCGTACTTTTTTGCCTTGCGTTTTTCAAAAAAAGCTATTGCGATGCCGCGGTAGATGGCGTAGGTGAGGATATCCTCCTCCTGCTCGAGCCAAGGGGCGGTATATTCGCGGATGCGGTCGTATTCGGGTTCTAAAAGATCCGCGGGGCGGACGAGCACAAGAGGTTCGTCACCGCAAATCTTGGAAACGAACTCGGGCGCAAGAGGCGCGGGAAGCTTGCCGAATTTGCCGAGAGCGAGATCTTTGAAGTCCTCGCCAACAGTTTCGTATCGCTTTGAAGAATACGTATTTCTTACCGCCTGCGCGCCGATCGTGAACGAGATCGGATATACCATTGGCGGGTAGCCGGCATCCTTTCTCACTTGCTCGGCTTCTTCTGCAACATCGGCGCCGTAGGCTTCAAGCAGATAAACTTCCGCTGTCGCTGCGCCCGAATCGAGGGCAATATCGGCGATCTTTTCTTCGGTTGCCGAAACGGTTACGGGAAGTTGAACGGTTTTTATGACTGCTTCCGTCAGCTCGCGGCAAACGAATTCGTTTGACACTCCGATAATACCTATCGAATCCGCGCCCATTGCGGCAATTTGCGAAGCGTAGCCGGCAAAATACGGGATCGAGTGGACGGGGCTTTCGGCGTATACCATACCGATCTCGAGCGACGCGCCGTATTTTTTTGCCGAAGCGGCGGCGGTCTCGAGATTTCTTGCGTCATTGAGAGCATCAAATATCCTGATAACATTGATGCCGTTATCAACCGCTGCGGCAATGAAGGCATCGACGATCTCATCGGGATAATGGTGATATCCAAGCAGAGACTGACCGCCGAAGGTCAGCCTCAGACGTGCGTCTCTCAAAAGCGCGCGCAATGAGCGCAGGGTGTCCCAAGGATCCTCCTCGAGCTCTCCGAAGCAATATTCGGTTATGTCGATAGCCGCATAGCCTTTGAAATCCTTTTCCTCAAAGGTTTCAATATCGGCGTGCGAAAGGTTAAGTACTCTTTTTGACTTATCCATTATTTATCTTCTTCTTTGGTTTCTTCTTTTTTCTCTTCGGGCTTTTCGGTTTCCTCGGTCTTGATCTCCTCGATCTCGACCTCATATTCCTTGCCGTTAACTTTGACTTTGAATTTTCTCATTTTATTCTCCTATGCGGCGTTTATTTGTTCTTTTGAAGGATACGACGCGGAAGGGCGTGGGCTTGCGCTCTTCCCTTTCGGCTTCCTCTTCGAGTATCATTGCGACTGCCGCGGTTATTGCGGCGATTTCTTCATCAATGTTTTCTTCCGTAACTATGACTTCTTCTTTCCTTTTGCTTTTAAGGAATCTCAAAAGGATATATAAAACCACCAGAACCGCGACGCCGATGAGGACGAAGATGCCCTCGCGGGGCAGGGTTGCGGCATTTTCAAGTATGAACATATCGTCACCTCTTGCGGCGCTGCGGCTGCGAGCGCAGCTTGCCGAGGAGCATATAAAGCGCGGACACGATCCTCGGGCGAAGCTCGGAGGGCGTCAGAATATCATCGACCTCTCCGCAGAGCGCTGCGTCGTTCGGCGAAGCATACTTTTCACGCCAATCGAGCTCAAGCATCTCGCGGCTTGCGGTGAGATCGCCTTCTTTGATTTTATCATTCCACAGAAAAGCGACAGATGCCTCGGGTGATAGTGCGCTTATGATTGAATCTGTGAGTGCAAAGCAGACGTCCGCGCCGATCGACTTTGAAGCCATATAGACGAATCCGGGACCGTACGCTCTGCCGATGACGGTTGTTATCTTCGGGTTGGATGAAAATGCAAAAGCATCGCTCATTGCCGCCGCGCTTTCGAGATAAAAGGCGTTGTCGGTGATGGAGTTATCAAATCCGGGGCAATCGACGAAGGTGAGCATCGGCAAGCCGAATGCGTCGGCAAATTTTTGTATTTTTGTTACAACGCGGCACGCGGCGGGGGTGAGGGCGCCGTCTTTCTGCGATCTTTCGGAGGCAATGAAAGCGCATCCGACTCCGCCGACAGAGGCGAATCCGACCGCGACTTCGGGAGCATACTCGGCGAAAAGGCGAACATAGTTCTTCTTATCCGCGATCTCGGCGATCAGAGCCTCGCCGCAAAGAGAGCGAAGATCAGGGGCGCGCTGAAGCTCGAATTCGGGAACATCGGGGTCGATGGCGGTTCCCTCGGTATTATTAGAAGGAAGAAATCCGATCAGATTGCGGGCAAAGCGGTAAAGCTCACCCTCGTCCTCTGCTTCATAAGCGGCAATACCCTCGGGTGCGGGAGCAGACTTTGTTCCGTTGACAAAGGGAGAAACGGCGTACACCTCGGTCGATTCCTTGACAGAGATAAGGAAGTCGAAGGAGGATGCTAGAACTGCGTGACTTCCCCCGCAAACGCCGGGAACGAGTGCAATTCGCGGGACGATCCCGACTGCCGAGCTGTTCGACGCAGCGGTTCTTCCGAGTGCTGCAAGCACTTTTGCGCCCTCGTAGATATAGGCGCCGTCGCTGTCGAAGATGCCGACTATCGGTGCGCCGCCCCGCAGAGCCATAGCGTAAAGATCGCAGATAAGCTTTCCCGACGTTGAATCGAAAGCGCCGTTCATACGGGCGCGATCCTGCGCGAAGGCATAAACCAGGCGTCCGCCGACAGAGCCGTAGCCGCAGATGATGCCCGCGGGCTCATCGGGGTCGGATGAGCGGTTCATATAAGCGCCGATGCGCGAGAATGTGCCGTGATCGAAAAGCGCGGTCAGGCGCGCCATGGCAGTATAAGTACCCTCGCTTTCGACAGCCGCTGAAATATCGATCTCGCGGAGCATTTCGGTCAGCTTTTCCGCCGTCATAGCGCGGCGCAGGCTTTTATTTTTTTCTTTAGAGTTATTATCCATGGATATTTCTCCATTTTTTACTTAATCAATTAATTATAGCATATTTTCCTCTTTTTTACAATAGCAATTTCAATTTCCGATTGAAAAGCATCATTAAATATGGTATAATAGTGTCACAAACCCCAAATTCTCGCTTTCCGAGAGTCATTCTCGGTCGCGGGGGTGGTAATTTCTCCGACGTTATGGTAGAATGTAGCCACAGCCAAGCCGGCAAGGCTGATTCTATCCCTATGGAGGTACGTTATGGAAAAGAAAACAATAGGCAAATTTATAGCCGTTCTGCGCAAGGCGAACGGCATGACGCAAAAGGATCTCGGAGACAGACTTTTCGTTTCGGATAAGACCGTCAGCCGTTGGGAACGCGACGAATGCGACCCCGAACTTTCGCTGATACCCGCGATAGCGGAGATATTCGGGATCACGACGGATGAGCTGCTTCGGGGTGAGCGGAACAATCCCGATACGTTAGAACATCAAAGCGACGATGACACTATCAAGCAAAAGAAAAAGAGTGAAAAGCAGTTCAAGACTATGCTCTTCGGAAAGAAGCGAAGATTTGATAATCTCACGCTGATATCAATCGGGATATCCCTGCTTGGACTGATCGTGGGAATGATAATCAATCTTGGGTTTTCAAAGGGATTGATCGCATTCTTCGTTACGTCGGCATTTCTTCTTGCGAGTGTGATCTGTCAGATCTGCTTTACCTCAAACGTAAGAATTACCACCGACGAGGACGATGATTACCGCGAGCTTATAGATGCAGCAAACACGTCATTTATTCAAAAGTCTGTTGCCGTTTATTTTGTGAATATCGCGATTTTCGCGTTCTGTCTGCCTCTCGTCACGGTCATCAACGGTGTAAATTTTGGTCTTGGATTCGATTCTTGGATCTTGTACGGAATTACATTCGCTGCTGCAGGCATCATTCTTGCATATCTTATCTATCGCATTATTATCAAATCTGCGCTGATTCGTCGGAGTATTCTCATTTTTAATGAAGCGGGACTTTCGCATGAAAAATATTCGCGAAGGCTTCTCATTCGTCTTTCGTCAGTCAGCTTGGTTATTGCAATTCTTCTCGGCATTGCAATATCGGTCATCGAAAGTCTCTCTTCCACGAGATTTGCCGACAAGATAGTCCTTGAAACTCCCGAAGAGTTCAAAGAATATATGGAATCAAGCTATGATGAATCGAAAAATGAATCGGGCGAATGGTATTACGACGCTGACGGAAATTTAGTGGGCAGTGCGCTCATCATCGACGAGGACAACCCCGAGCCTTTCAAGAATTCCGTCGTTCTGAAAGACAAGTATGGTAACGAAATTCTCGAATACTATTATCATAACAATCTTTATTCGCGCATTGAGTATAACACCGAATCCGAAGATAGATGTCCGATAATCGTTTACACCCGCGATGCGATGAGAGAAGCGAACACTTTAAAATCGGGAATCAAAACTATGCTTGCTATCGCAATTTTTGCAGAGGTTGCGATATTCGCAGGAATTTACATCATCAAAGTCACAAAGAAAAAGAATTAAAATCACAGAGCACCGCGCGGGCGGTGCTCTGTTTCATTTCAGAAATATTCGTGCTTGCACTTCGGGCATTTCGGATAATCGAAATCGTGGACAGTGCCGCACTTGGGACAGGTCTTTTTCGGGGTCTCGTCGTCGAGCGTTTCGTTTTCCGCGAGGAAAAACTCGAGTTTTCGGCACTTGGGGCAAACCAATATCTGCACTTCAAGTGCGCCCGACAAAAGATTCGGCAGGTCGCCGAGGACCCATCCGGTCTTGCCGAGCTGGATCCTCTCACGTGACAGATACTGCATATCTTCTCCGCAGCGGAGACATTTCATATTGTCCATAATTACGATCAAAGGTTGAAGTACTTATCAAACTCCGCGGGGTGCGGGATCTTGGACATCTCGCTGCACTCGGCGCGCTTGGTCTTGATGAAGTTAGTGATAAGCTCCTCGGGGAATACGCCGCCTGCGGTGAGGTAGTCGTGGCCCTGCTCGAGAGCGGTGAGAGCCTGCTCGAGTGAGGTGGGAAGTCCCTTGAGCTTCGCCTTTTCCTCCTCGGGAAGGTGGAAGAGG
>JAZSOQ010000041.1:0-33434 GCA_045537015.1 Eubacteriales bacterium | reverse complement strand
CGTAGCCTCCAGGTTGTACAGATCGCCGTACTCTACCTGATAGTCGGAAAGTCTCTCTCTCATGTGGTTCAGAACGTTCTTGGTGAACTTCTGTGCATCCTTGTCGGTAAGGTTCTTACCCAGCCACTTGGCGTTGAGGCAAGCCTCGTTCATGCCGACAAGACCGATGGTGGAGAAGTGGTTGTTGAAGGTGCCGAGATAGCGCTTGGTGTAGGGATAAAGTCCCTCGTCGAGGAGCTTAGTGATAACGTCGCGCTTGATCTTGAGCGAACGAGCGGCGATGTCCATAAGTCTGTCGAGCTTACGGTAGAAATCCTCCTCGTTCTCGGCAGTGTAACCGAGGCGGGGCATATTGATGGTAACAACGCCGACGGAACCTGTCGACTCGCCACTTCCGAAGTAACCGCCCGACTTCTTGCGAAGCTCGCGGAGGTCAAGACGCAGACGGCAGCACATTGAACGAACGTCGCTGGGCTCCATGTCGCTGTTGATATAGTTCGAGAAATAAGGAATGCCGTACTTCGAGGTCATCTCGAAGAGGAGGCGGTTGTTTTCGGTATCCGACCAGTCGAAATCGCGGGTGATCGAATAGGTGGGGATGGGATACTGGAATCCGCGGCCGTTTGTGTCGCCCTCGATCATGATCTCGATGAACGCCTTGTTGACCATATCCATTTCCTTCTTGCAGTCACCGTAGGTGAAGTCCTGCTCCTTGCCGCCAACAATAGCGGGCTTGTCGATCATATCGGGAGGACATACCCAGTCAAGGGTGATGTTCGAGAAGGGAGCCTGAGTACCCCAACGGGAGGGGGTGTTTACGCCATAGACGAAGGACTCGATGCACTTCTTGACCTGATCGTAGGTGAGGTTATCGGTCTTTACGAAGGGAGCGAGATAGGTATCGAAGGAGGAGAACGCCTGCGCGCCCGCCCATTCGTTCTGCATAATGCCGAGGAAGTTGACCATCTGGTTGCAGAGGGTTGCCAGATGCTTTGCGGGAGCGGACGAGATCTTGCCCGTGATTCCGCCGAGACCGTCCTCGATGAGCTGACGGAGAGACCAACCTGCACAGTATCCTGTGAGCATCGAGAGGTCGTGCAGATGGAGATCTGCGTTCTGATGAGCCTGAGCGATCTCGTCGTCATAAATTTCGGAGAGCCAATAGTTTGCGGTGATGGCGCCCGAGTTGGAGAGGATAAGTCCGCCGACCGAATAGGTTACGGTCGAGTTCTCCTTGACTCGCCAGTCGGTGCTCTTAACGTAAGAGTCAACGAGTGCCTTGTAGTCAAGGATGGTGGACTTCATGTTACGGAGCTTCTCGCGCTGGCGGCGGTAGAGGATGTATGCCTTTGCAACGTCCTCATAGCCCGCCTGTGCGAGAACAGTCTCAACGCTGTCCTGGATGTCCTCGACAGCGATCTTCTCACCCTTTATCTTGGGCTCGAAGTGAGAGGTGACGCGAAGAGCGATAAGGTCTATCACGTCGGGATTGTATTTCTTGTCGCAAGCCTCGAATGCAAGCGTTATCGCCTTTGAAATCTTCGAAATATCAAAGTCTACAGTTTTGCCGTTTCTTTTAACTACCTGATACATGCTTTTTCTTCCCTTTCAAGATTTTATCTATATATAGTACTGGTAATGCGCTGGCGAGTAATATTATACTACATCTTGTGGTATTTGTCAATACCCTATAACAAGATATTGTGCCGATTTTAAAAAATCGGCACAATATATAGTATTTAATTTAATATTTTGGTTACTTTCACCAATAGATCAGTCAACTCCGCGGATTTCAACGAGCTCGACTGAATCTTTTACGATGTCCCTGAAACGTTCAATTTCATGTCTGTCGAATCCGTGAAGTCCGCCATAGAGAACTGCGCCCGAATCGACGAAATTCTGGAGATAATAAGCCTTTGCGCCGCGAATGAAATCTGCGATCCCGCGCATTGATTCCTCGTCGTGAAGCTCACGGACGAGGGTAGTGCGGAGCTCGTAGTCGATGCCCGAAAGCATAATGAAAGAAAGCGAGGCGCGGATCAGCTCGACGTCAAAATTGCGGATGCCGACGGTTTGCGAGTATTTTTCGGGCGAGTTTTTAATATCCATCGCAACCTTGTCGCAAAGTCCCTCGGAAATGATGCTTGCAAGGCGCTCGGGGTGGGTGCCGTTGGTGTCAAGCTTGATCTTATAGTCGCCGATCTCGCGGATTCGGCGAAGGAAGTCCTCAAGATCGGGCTGAAGAAGAGGCTCGCCGCCGCTGACGGCGATTCCGTCAAGGATGCCCTTGCGTTTGCGAAGATGCGCGAGGACCTCGTCGACGCTGTAGCCCTCAGTCCCGCGGGGATCGAGAACGAGAGGCGAATTGTGGCAGAAGGGACAGCGAAGGTCGCACCCGCCCGTGAAGACGGTGCAGGCGGTAAGACCGGGGTAGTCAAGAAGTGTGAGTTTATTAAATCCTTGAATGTTCATTTTTCACCTTTAATTATAAGCAGCCAAAAATGATCTTGCCTTATAGAAAGCTCTGCCTTCAAAGACGTGAGTCGTCGAGGTAGCATTGTTGGAGTCGAATTTAAAGAGCTTGAAGCGGTCGGTGTTGTGATCGGCGTAGACCTTGGTGGCAACCGTCAACGCTGCATCGCCGTCGGGGAAGGAACAAATGCACTTGACACTTCCCGCGCTTATCTGCGCCGAGCCGGGATAATTCGAGATGATCGTTCCCTTGGTCTTGTCAAAGATGCGGACGAAGTTGCCGCCGACCCATACCTGATCGTCGTTGCCGCAGATCGCCGAAAGATCGTGACCACCCTTCATATCGTTGCAGCCGTAGGAGGCGATCTTGGTCATGGACGGCACGGAAGGATCGTCGCCGATCTCATAAGCGACGATGGCGGTGTTTCCCATCGCCCAAAGGACCTCGCGCGTTTCGTCCCAAAGGACCGCGTGAGCACTTGTGAGTTTCGCTTCGGCATATTTGGCGTCATTCTTCTTTTCTGCAGAGTAAATACGGATGAATCCGTTTTCGATAGCGCTGCCGCCCGAGGAGGCGACTGCGACCATGCCGTTCGGCAGGTACTCGATCGAATGCGGTGAGGTGCCGCCAAGCTCTGCCTGCCACAGGCATTCTTCTGCGGGATAGGATGCGACTCCGCAATAGCCCGAGGACGAGGTGAAGAGCATAATGTAAGTGCCCCATTTTTCGCTGTAACGCAGGCGCGCCTCGTCAACGCGGTTGCCGTAGCCCTTGAGCGAGAAGCCTTTCATTGTCTGCGGTTTGAATTCATATTTAAGCACGGGGTCGCCCGCGGCAAGATCGTAGACCGCGATGCTTGCATTAAGCTGATCGGCAAGCGCGATGGGTTTTGTACCGAAATCGGTCAGAGTAGGATATGCAGCGCGCTCAAACTTAATAGTTTTTGCCTCTTCAAGGGTCAGCGAAACCTCCGCCTTGCCCTTCGGGAAGAGCTCATCGAGCAGAGCGCGAGCCGCTTTTACGACCAGTCCGCCCTCGCCGCAAATGATAACGTTACCTCCATCGGTTCCGTAGCAGTATTCGGACGCCGCAAGGGTCTTCTGCGCGGCGGTGCCGATAAGGATCTGCTTGCCCGAGGCAGCAGATTTCTTTACCGTTTCAAGCCTGATGCCCGTCTTTTCCGCAACCGTGTAACTGATAAGCTCAGCCGCGTAATCCTCGTCGTCATCCGAATTGTTAGGGATAACAAGAGAGTATTCCGCTATCGGTGAACCGTTGAGTATACATTCGGTAACGGTATACTGACCTGCGGACAGGAAGGAAAGCGAGCTTTCGATCTCGCCGTTCTTGAGGCAGAACTCGAGAAAATATGAGATTGCCTTGATAGTAGCCTCGTCGCTGCCGCCGAGAATGACGATGCGGCGGCTTTCGGGGTAATATTTAACTGCAAAATCGTTCTCGAGGAGCTGATTCTTCAGCTCGACGCTCTCGTCGCGGTTAGTTTCACCGACAAGGATCTCAAGTGCCTCGGCGGGAAGGTCACCGGCATTTTTATTATACCAGTCGTCCGAGATCGTGATTCCCTCTGCCTGCTCGGAGATCTTGGTTTTGAGATCCACCGCCGCCGAAACGATCGACTGCGCCGCCTTCTCAGAGCGAATGACCTTGTATCCCGCAAGCGACACGGCGGCGGGAGCCGCGGTCAGCTCGGAAGTCGGAAATTCCTCGGGTGCATTCGTGATGATCGGGTCGAGAACGTCGCCCGAGCAGGCCGAAAGCAGAAGCAATATACAAATAAGGAAAGCAAAAATTCTTTTTTTCATTGGGTAAATTCCTCCGTACCCTATCATTTTACAATTATTTGCGTAAAAAGTCAAGTGATTATTGAAAAATTTCGTTTTCCCCCTTGAAGACGGCGCGGAAAAGTGGTACAATTATTACATATTATAATAATGGAGGTTTCGACCATGATCCACGAAACGATTGCCCTTTGGGACAAGCATCCCGAGGCTACTCTCACTTCTTATTGCATTACAAGCACCGCAGAGCTCAAGCTCCCGCCCCGCCGCACCGTTGTTGTTTGCCCCGGCGGAGGATACCACTTCCTTTCCGACCGCGAGGCTGAGCCGATTGTTTTCAAATTCCTTTCCGCAGGATTTAACGTATTCCTTCTTCGATACAGCATCAAGCCGAAGGCGAAGGACTACGCGCCCCTGATCGAGGCGGGAATGGCGATCAAATATATCCGCGAGAATGCTGAAAAGTACAATTCCGACCCGAACTACGTCTTCATCAGCGGCTTCTCCGCAGGAGGACATCTTGCGGCAAGCGCGGGTACTCTTTGGAACGTAAAGCCCGTCCGCGAGGCTCTTGGCATCGAATCGGGTGAGGCTCCCGAGGGAATCAACCGCCCGACGGGCACCATTCTCTCCTACCCCGTTATCACGGGCGGCGACAAGGCGCACAAGGGCTCGATCAAGAACGTTTCGGGCTGCGATCCGCTGACCGACGAGGCTATTGCCGAGTTTTCGCTTGAGCTTCACGTTGATGAGACCACCTCGCCCGCCTTCATCTGGCACACCTTCACCGACAAGACCGTTCCCGTTGAGAACGCTCTTCTCTACGCCTCTGCTCTGACCGAGCACAAGGTTCCCTTCGAGCTTCACATCTACCCCGAAGGAAAGCACGGCTTGGCGCTTTGCAACGAGTTCACCTGCTCGCAGAATCCCGACAGCATCGTTCCCCATTGCGAGGATTGGATAAACCTTGCGATCAAGTGGGCGATGGAGCTTAAATAATGCAAAAAAAGCATCCGCGCCTCGCGTTCTGGCTGACGGTCATCCCCGCCGCGCTCGGCTCGGCGCTCGCGGTCTACCATCTTTTCGAGGTCGCGCGAACGATAGCTAATCCCGAATATACGCAGATGCTCGGTGGCTTTTCGGGCGGGATATATCTGATATTCGACTATTTTGCAATGTCCCTGCCCATCTGCCTCTTGCTTTTCACAGCCCTGCTTCTCAATCTTCTGTGGTCGCACGCACTGTCGAAGCTTTGGGGATATTCTGTTCTTGTAGCTTGTGCAGTATTTCTGCTCTGTGGAATGTGGATAATAATCGACTCATCCGGCGCACTCACCGTGTCACTCAATCTCGCCGCAAGGACGATTGCGGAATCGGTAACGGCGGTAACGCTTGTTCATAGCCTCACGAGAAAAGGCGAGCATAAAGTAGTCAGCGGTTAGAACCAAGTGAACAGTGGTTAGTGGACAGTGGACAGAAAGATGCGAATTTAATTTTTATCATCGTTCCATTGTTCAGTGAATAATTTAATAAACGAACTCGGATATTTTGAATTGTCTTCAAAATATCCGAGTTTTATATTTTGTATTTATCGCTTTACGAAGCTACGGCACGGCAAACAAAATTACAGCTCAAACTTCGCAACTTTCTGTCCACTGACCACTGTCCACTGTTCACTTATTCTTCAATCAATTCAACTTCAGCTCCAATGGATTTGAGCTTGCCGACGATGTCGTCGTAGCCGCGTTCGATCTTTTCGACGCCTGCAACCTTGGTTTCTCCCTCGGCGTTGAGGCCGGCGATGAGGAGTGCCGCGCCTGCGCGGAGGTCGGTGGCGGAAACCTCTGCCGCCTTGAGCCTTGCAACACCGTTTATCGTCGCGCGGTTGCCCTCAACCGTGATGTCCGCGCCCATCTTTTTGAGCTCTTCAACATACTGGAAGCGGCTTTCCCATACGCTTTCGGTGACCACGGAGGTTCCGTTTGCCACGGAAAGGAGTGCCGAGAACTGCGGGTGCATATCGGTCGGGAAACCGGGATAGAAATAGGTCTTGACATTTGCGGGCCCCGGTCTGACATAGCGCGAGACCGTGATTATATCCTCATAGATCTCAACGTCAACGCCCATTTCGAGCAGCTTTGCGGTGACGGTCTCCATGTGTTTCGGGATAACTCCGCGGATGCTGACGCGTCCGCCGCTTGCGGCAACGGCAGCCATATACGTTCCCGCCTCGATCATATCGGGGAGGATGGTATAGTTACAGCCGTGAAGCTCCTCGACACCGATGACCTTGATGACCGAGGTACCCGCGCCCGTGATGCGCGCTCCGCACATATTAAGGAAGTTTGCAACGTCAACGATATGCGGCTCGCGGGCGGCATTTTCGATGGTCGTTTTGCCCTTGGCAAGAGTTGCCGCGAGCATCACGTTCACCGTTGCGCCGACAGAGGCGATATCAAGGTACACGGGTGCGCCGTAAAGACCTCCCGGACCTGCCTTGACGTAGTTATATGTATCGCAGGATTCGAACTTTGCGCCGAGAGCGGAAAAGCCCTTGATGTGCTGGTCGATGGGGCGCGAACCGAAATCGCATCCGCCCGAGGAACCAACGCGCGCCTCGCCGAATCTTCCAAGCTCGGAGCCGAGAAGATAGGTCGAGCCTCTGAGCTTTGAGACCATCTCGACGGGCGAGGTTCCATTGACAAAATTCTTTGTGTCGATCGCCACGGTGTTGTTGCCGAGACGCTCGATCGTCGCACCCATTACCTCGAGGATCTTGAGCGAAAGCTCAACGTCGCTGACAGGAGGAAGATTCTCGACAACACAGCGGTCGCCGACGAGAATGCTTGCGAAAATTATGGGAAGTGCGGCATTTTTCATACCGCTGATATTTATATTACCGTACAGCGGCTTTCCGCCGCGCACCAAGATCTTTTTCATATATTAAAAGCCCCTTGCGAAGTATAAAGTCATACATAATATATTATATCATATCAGGACGAAAAATGGAAGTAATTTTTTGAGAAAATTGTAAATTATTTTGCGCCGCGGTAATAGGCAACCGCGAGGTCGACGACCATACCGTAACTTTTCGTGCCGGGCGTACCCTGGATGGTCAGATAGGCGTTATTCACCGCACCCGTGACGTTCGCGGCGACGTTTTCGCGGTATTTGTCGAAAAAGGCGCTGTATGCGCTCATTTCCTTTCTTGCCGCGGGCTCGAGCTTGGCGCGGACCTCGGAATAAGCCTCTTTATCCGCCGAATAGAGCGCGTTTGCGACGTATTCATAGAGGTTGATATATCCGCTGTATCGAATATATTCATCATCCGATACCGCGCAGACCAGAAATGCAACAAAATTTGCCTCGTCCTCGCGCGCAATGCCTCGCTGATGCGCCATTTCGTGCGCGGCGGTATAGGGGAGAGTGTAATCGGGGAAATTAACGTTGATATTTGCCTCGCCCGTGAAATAGGTATAAACGCCCGAAATATGGGTGTATGTCCAGGGCTCGGAAAGCATTACGGGCTTGACGCGGGAGGGGAAGCGCGAAACAAAAGCGTGCTCGTCGCAGACCTTGTCATAAGCCTCGACAAGCTTTTCGCTGAGCTTACCGTAGCCATAAGGCATCACGCTTGAGCCCGACGATCTGACGGCGAGGCTGTCGGTGTATTTGTTGATCTCCTCGACAAGGATCTCCGCGGTCTCGCGCAGTTCCTCCGCGCTGACATCGCGGCGGTCGAGTCCGAGGAGCTTATCGACGCTGCTTGTGTGATAGCCCGCGCCGAAATTGAGCACAAAGGTCGAGAAAAAGAGCGAAGCAACAGAAATGGTTATAATAAGGAATTTTCCGACCGTGCGCCAGCTTTCAACGAAGTGCTTGTTTGCGTAAACAATTATCGTGACAAGTAAGATCGGGCTGAAAATGATGAACGCCTCGGCTATCGAGCAGGGCAGGATTCCCGAGATCTGCGCGAAAACTCCGCGCAAAAATGCGGCGGGGTAACGATTGTAGAAATCGGCAAAGCCTTCCCAGAGACTATAAGTTATCATTATAATGACAGAAAGCGCCGCGATGCCGAAAAGCACCCACGAAAAGATGGGAAGTCCCAAAAGCGTGCGCTTCTTTTTCTCGTTTTTGATTTCGATATTTTCGTTATTATTCATTATCCGAACTCCGTATAAGTTTTTCGTAAAGCGCAAGCATATCGTCGGGCAATGGCGCGCTGACGGTTATGCTTCTGCCGTCCTCGGGATGCGAAAACGTCATCCTTGCGGCGTGAAGAGCGTGGCGGTCGATCAGCTCACTTCGCTCGCCGTAAAGGAAATCACCGACAAGGGGACAGCCGATATATGACATATGTACGCGGATCTGATGTGTTCTTCCCGTCAGCGGGCGCAGAACGACCATCGAATACTTGCCGTCCGGAGAAACCGCGACGGTGTTATACTCCGTCCGCGCTTCTCTGCCCTCTGCGGAAACTGTTCGCATGAGGATGCCGACGTCGGCGCGCGCTATCGGTGCGTCAACCACACCGCGCATCGGCTCGGGAACTCCGCAGACAATGGCAACGTATGTCTTCTTGATCTCCCCGTTCTTCATCGCCGTGAACATTCTGCCCGCAGAAATGCGGTCGTTCGCAGTAAGCACGATGCCGCTTGTGTCGCCGTCGAGACGGTTGACGGGGCGGAAGACAAATGGAACGCCCTTGACCGACGCCAGGTATGCCAGCGCATTGGCGAGAGTGTCATCAAGATGCCCGTGGGAAGGGTGAGTCGGCATTTTGGGCGGCTTGTTGCAGACGGTGATGCTTGCGTCGCGGTAGAGTATCTTTATCGGGAGCTTGCGGGGAACGACGGACTCCGCCTTCTCCTCTTCCCTATCCTCGACAGCAAGCTCGACCGTGTCGCCCACGTGAAGCACACGGCGCACCGTGACCTCCTCGCCGTTGACCTTGAGCCCTCCCGCGCGGTATTTGAGCACTTTTATTGTCCTTGTTGAAAGCTTTAACTTATTCTTCAGCAGAGCAAGCAGGCTGATGCCCTCCTCCTCCGCGCGCACGATCCTTTTCATTCCGCGCTCCTTCTCGTTTTGCTACCTATATTATAGTATACCAATAATATCTGCGTTTTACTAAAATGTAACAAAATTTTCGCCGCCCCCTTTCGGGAGCGGCGAAAATTTTGATTATTTCTCAAGTGCGAGAAGATCCTCAAGGAGTTTGGGGAGAAGCACCTTTTGTACTCTTGTCGAGATCTTCTTCATCATTGATGCAACGGTGTTTCTGCCGTTGAGCACCATATCTCTGGGAGTCTGATGTACCGATTCGATATTCTTTGTATAAAGAACGCCCGCATCGACCTTGACGTTCTCATAGATCATATCAAGCATTCTCCAGGAATCGCTGTCCTCGAGGTATCTGCCCTTGAGCGCGATCTCATAGTATGCAGGAACAACAGATTTGTAGCTTTCAAGCGCCATTGCCTCAAGAACCGCGCCAAGCATCTGCACTCTTTCCTTATCATTCACTATGACCGAGGGAATACCGACGGAGGTAAACTGGTCGTGCAGAAAGGTGTGGTAGTGTTCCTGTTCCTCGTTATACTTGGGCATGGGGATTATGCCGTATTCATCCTGCATCGATGCAAGCTGCTCGGTCTCAACAGAGCCAAGACGCATCGTTACAGTACCGACAGTGCCGGTGGCGAAAAGATTCGACATAGCGGTCTGCTTGCCGTCATCGCCCGAGGACTGGTCAAACCAAGCATTGGATTCGTTGAAAAGAACGATCAGCTTATCAACAACGTTGCTCATTTTTTCGATATCAAGGCTGAACACCAGAAGATTATCAGCATCCTTGCTGAGGATCGGAAGATCACAGCTCGACCAATAGGGGTCGATGTAGCTGAGGCTCGAGCTCGCAAAGCCTACGGTATCACCCTCGGAAACCGTGCCGGAGCCATCAGCATCCTTATAAAGATCCTTCGAAAGCTGGATCTGATAATCAAGAGTCCATCTACCCTCGTCAACAACATTATAAAGGTTTTCATACTGCGCTGCCTCAAGCAGAGTCTTGTTATAGAAGGTGATGAACATCAACCGATAGAGCGAAAGTGCAATAGCGCCGGTTGCAAGATACTGAGAATTGCCGATGGAGGCACTTTCATTGTAGCCCTGCGACCAATAGATAGCATCGAGATCAAGATATTCGCATTCCGTGAGATCAAGGAAGATATTTTCGCTTGTGTACATAATCGTCGAATACGTACTGTTCGCAGCGATATCAAAATAGGTCTCGCCGCTCGAAGCAGCATTGCGGAGCTCTGTGGAAACAATATAAGCATCGCCCGTAAGCTTGATGCTTTCAAGATTGACGCCGAGCTGTTGCATTACTTTTTCGTTTCTTGTGTAAATTGCATCGTTGACCATTGAACCGTTCTGGTCATCTACCCACATCTCATCGCTGACGAATGCGGCATCGCGGCTGAGGATGGTTACGGTCTCGCCCTTGAAGTCGAGATCTTCGGGGAGAGTCTGGCTCTTGAGCTCGGTTTCTACGGGCTCGGTGATCGCATCGGTGCCGGAGGGAGCAACAGTGGCCTCGGGGGCTGTGGTGTCATCGATACCGACGTTTGTTTCCGCACAGGCAACAGCCGTCGGAAGGATCATAAGGAGCGCGAGGATCAATGCTAAAGCTTTCTTTGCCATGATGTTGATTCCTTTCAAAATATTATTTTATGGAAGCGTCGCAAGCTTTTTGTTTATCGAAGTGATATTTTTTGCAAGGACTGCGGAAAATTTGTCTCCGCCGGTGAGAGCCTTGCCCGCCGCACCGTAGGTGGCGTCCTTGAGTCCGTCATAATATCCCGCAAAAACGCGCTCGAAGGCGGATTCCGCTTTCTGCGAGAGGATCTTATTCAGAACGAGGCAGGAATTGTTGTCGCGGATGTGGTTTTCCAGCGAGATCAGCAGATACTGATCCCTTATCCAATCGCCCGAAGCGGCATTCAGCGCGGTAAGCCAGATGCTGGTCTGCTCAAGACGGGTATTGGTTGCGGGGATGCAAATTACGGGACGGTTTTCGGAAAATGCACCGAGATCCTTATCGGACGGGAGAGTGAGAAGTCCCCATTCGATGGGGTCATCGTAAAGCTCGCTCATTTCCGAAAGGGTTCCGAGGTAGAAAGGGATCTTGCCCTCGACGAATTTATCGCGGGGCGATGCTTCACCCTCCGTGGGGGTATAGAAGCCGAGCTTCGAGATCGACTCTATCAGCGCATCGATCTCAAGCGCAGCGCTGTCGGAAATTGTGATCTTGGGCACGCCCGCGGCACTCTGCGAAACGTATTCGATGCCCGAAAGGTAAGCTGCAAGCTCACCGGGGAGGGTGTTTTCCCCGTTCTTTACCGCCATATCCGCAGCACGATCCGAGATCGAAGCGGAAACAGTACAAAGGAGTTCCCAGCTCATTTTGCCATCAAGAGATGCTTCATAAAGCATTTTTTCGTTCTCCGCGCCGACCATAGTGCGGTTGAAATAGATCGCGCAAAGCTCCTCGGGGGCATCTGCGCCCGCGCCGAGGTCAAAATAGCGTGTCTGACCGACGTTTCCGCCTCTCGGGCCAAGGTTCACATCATAAAAAGGAAGCGAACGCATATCCTTGAGGAGTCCCTTTGAAAGGAACTTGCAGGCATCGGCGGCGGTGAGAACAAGCAGGTCGAGATAATACTCGGTTACGTTACCCGAGGATACCGCCACGCGGACGTCCTCATAAAGCTTGTCACTTGTGACGTTGCCCTCATATATTGTACGCACGATCGAGGAATATTTTTCCTCTACCATTGAGTTTCTCTTGATCCGTGCCGCGTAAAGCGGGGAGTCCTCCTCCGAGAAGATGACGTCCACGGTGTTATCAGCCGCGGCGTAGATCAGATGGAAATCCGAGATCTTGATCGATTCGCCGAGCTGCTCGAGCCTTTGTTCGGCTTCCTCGATTCTGGAGGGAAATTCGATCTGCTTGGGCGGCTCGGTCTCCACGTCGGGTGCTTCGGTCTCGAGAGGCTCCTCTGTGGTTTCCGGAGACTCGGTGGCAACGCCGCTTTGCTCGGGTGAGGGCTCGGTTTCGGGCGTCACCGTGGTTGCAGGCGCCTCGGTCTCGGGTTTGTTGATAATTATCACTCCGCAGGAGGAAAGCGCCGAGATCATCAAGGCAAGGACGATCAGAAGCGCCGCGCTCCTTGCGGTGCGGGATATAAATTTTAATTTCATTGGAATAAAGTTGTTGTTCGCGATCAGCCGCGGGTGATGGTTACGATATAACCGCTGTAATTGTTACCCGAAACTGTATAGATGGTGGGATCGTTCGGCACGGGGAGTGTGGTCGTCGCGCCGTTTTGTGCCGCTACGAAATAGATCTCGTAGCTCTTTCCGTCGACATCGAAAACAAGATGGTTGCCCTCGTAGGTGCAATTTTCAAGCGCGGCGAGATATTCCTCGAGGCAGAGATTGTTGGTCATCATATAGTAAGCGTGGGGCACGCCGACATATCTGTAATGCCAACGGTCGGAGGTGATACCCGTGATCGCATCCTTATCGGGAGCGAAGCGGCGGACAAAGCCGTGCTTGTAAGCATTCGAGTTCATCCACGCAAGGATGGACATACAGGTCTGGTTTGCGTCGTCGAAGACGTAGGTTACCTTCTTATCCTTATCCCACACCTGAAGATCGATGCCGAGACCGGTGTGGTGCTCGCTGTAGCCGGGAAGAGCAGCGGTTGCGGGGTAGCGGGAGGAAAGATCCTGCTGGGTCTCATAAGTGCGGTAGCCCGTTCCGATCTGGAGATTGTTGAGTCCGGTTTCGGTGAAGAGGGCATTCGCCATCTGAAGCACGGAACGTGCCGCAACAGCCTCGAGCTGAACCGCGCTGTCAACAAAGTAGTTGCAATGATAATCGTTTGCGTAATACTCGTTATATACGTTGAGAAGGCTTGCCGTCGAAGCGGGGAAACGGTATGCATACTGCGAGTTTACAAGGATGAGCGAGCCCGTGTAGAGGCTTTCATTGCTTATCTGAATTGTGGTATAACCTATAACCTGGGGAATTGTGGTGGGAGGATTTGTTTCAACACCGCCAACTGTGGTGGTGCCATCCGGCTGCGATGTGGTTTCATCGGGAGAAACGGGTGTGGTATTGGTGCCTGCGGAGGGAGAGCGGAGTGCGATGGGGTTGCCGCCCTTGTCGGCAAGACTGAGCTCGTTGATCGCCCAAAGAGCATCCGCATCTGCGGTCAGAAGGATCCTTACCGCGGTTGCATTGAAGGTAGCCGCGCCGATGGTGTAGGTTTTCTCCTCCGCACCCGAATGCTGCGCGATCGACTTCCACTCGCCGTCAACCTTGAGCTGGATCTCACAGCCGCGGATATAGTATTCCGCCTCTGTGGACGCGAAAATGATCTGTCCGACGTCCGCCTGCGACTCAAATTCACAGCTGAAGAAGGAGCCTGCGGTTTGATTGGTCACCGAAAGCATATAGGTGTCGGACTTGCCGTCATAGGCATTCGACATTGCGTGACCTTCCGAGACGAAGCCCGGTGCACGGGTGCCCTCGCCCTCGGAGCCCTCGGTCGTATCTGCGCCCGCGGAGCCGACAAGATCGGCAATGACAAGCGAGATCGCCACGATAAGAGCTATGATGAGCAGTGCCAGAAGGACGAAAAAGACCATCTTGTTCTGATTATGTCTTCTTCCGCGGTCGCGGCGGGGGGTGTATCTTGTCGTTGAATACTGCTTGGTATTCGATTTCGGATTGGTATTGTTATTCATTGCGGTCTCCTTTCGAGAGAGGTGGAGATTTTTTGTCGCTTAAGTTAAGAGAGAAGAGGACGGCTATTCATACTGCGCGAATTCTCGTTCCCCTTCTCTCGAAGTGTCTTTATTTACTTGCGATTATTTTGCGTCCTTAATGGAGAAGTCCATTCTGCCCTTCTTGTCAAGACCGATATACTTGACCTTAACGGTGTCGCCGAGGGAAAGAACGTCCTCTACCTTTTCGATGCGCTTGTCAGCGATCTTGGAGATGTGGACCATGCCCTCCTTGCCGGGAGCATACTCAACGAAGCAGCCGAACTCCTTGATACCGGTTACCTTACCGGTGTAAACAGCGCCAACCTCGGGCTCGAAGCAGATAGCGTCGATAACAGCCTTCGCTGCGTCAGCGGAAGCGCGGTTAACTGCTGCGATATATACGGTGCCGTCATCCTCGATGTCGATCTTTGCGCCGGTATCAGCGGTGATCTTCTGGATCACGGAGCCGCCCTTACCGATAACCTCACGGATCTTGTCGGGATCGATCTTGACGGTCATCATCTTGGGAGCATACTCGTTGACCTCCGCTCTGGGAGCGTCGATAGCCTTGAGAATTACGTTATCGATGATGTAGTCCCGGCCTGCGTGAGTGGACTCGAGAGCCTCCTTGATGATCGCGGGGGTAAGACCGTCGATCTTGAGGTCCATCTGGATGGAGGTGATACCCTTGTGAGTACCTGCAACCTTGAAGTCCATATCGCCGTAGAAGTCCTCAACGCCCTGAATATCGATCATGGTCATCCATCTCTCACCCTCGGTGATAAGACCGCAGGAGATACCTGCAACGGGAGCCTTGATCGGAACGCCTGCGTCCATAAGAGCAAGAGTAGAACCGCAAACGGATGCCTGAGAGGTCGAACCGTTGGAGGAAACCACCTCGGAAACAAGACGGATAGCATAGGGGAATTCCTCAGCGGAGGGAAGAACGGGAACGAGCGAACGCTCTGCGAGTGCACCGTGACCGATCTCGCGGCGGCCGGGAGTACGGGAAGGCTTAGCCTCACCGGTCGAGAAGCCGGGCATATTGTAGTGGTGCATATATCTCTTTTCGGTTTCGTTGTCGATACCGTCGAGCATCTGAACCTCAGCAAGAGTGCCGAGAGTTGCAAAGGTGATGACCTGAGTCTGACCTCTGGTGAACATACCCGAGCCGTGAACTCTGGGGAACATGCCAACCTCTGCTGCGAGAGGTCTGATCTCGTTCATTGCACGGCCGTCAACACGCTTGCCGTCCTCGAGGAGCCAGCGGCGAACGACCTTCTTCTGCATCTTGTAAACGAGCTCGGGCATCTGAACGGGAAGATCGGGATACTCCTCGGAGAACTTCTCAAGGATAGCATCGGTGATCGGAACCATTCTTGCGTCGCGAACGTTCTTGTCGTCGGTGTCAAGTGCGTTCATAAGATCCTTCTCGCAGAATGCGAAGATCTTGTCGAACATATCGTGATCGAGCTCGCCGGAAGGATACTCGAACTTGGGCTTGCCGATCTCGTCAACGATAGCGTCAACGAAGTCGAGGAAGCGCTTGATCTCCTCGTGTGCGAGCATGATAGCGTCGTACATAACGTCATCGGGAACCTCGTTTGCGCCCGCCTCGATCATAACGACCTTTTCGCGGGAAGCGGCAACGGTGAGCTCAAGGTCGGAGACCTTTCTCTGTGCCTCGGTGGGGTTGATCACGAGTTTGCCATCGCAAAGACCGATGTGGAGACCGCCGAGAGGGCCGTTCCACGGGATGTCGGAGATGGAAAGTGCGATTGAGGAACCGATCATTGCAACGACCTCGGGCTCGCAGTCGTGGTCAACCGACATAACGGTGAGGGTGAGAGCAACGTCATTGCGAAGGTCCTTCGGGAAGAGAGGACGAACGGGACGGTCGATAACGCGGGAAGTGAGAACTGCCTTTTCGCTGGGCTTGCCTTCTCTCTTGAGGTAACCGCCGGGGATCTTACCTGCGGAATACATTCTCTCCTCAAGGTCTACCGAGAGGGGAAGGAAGTCGATGCCCTCGCGGGGCTTTTCGGATGCGGTTGCGGTGCAGAGAACGGATGTCTCACCGTATCTTACAAGGCACGCGCCGTTTGCAAGGCCTGCAAGCTTGCCGGTCTCAACGACAAGGGGTCGGCCTGCGAGTGTGTAATGGAACACTCTGTGCTGGTCAAATACCTTAGCGGAACTTTTGATCTCGTACATAATTTTGTACCTCCAAAAAATTTAATATTCATCCGCCGGTGGTTTAGCACTTAACCGCACGCGCAAAAGTAATCTTGTGCGCAGGGTTAACTGCTAATCCGCAGCAGATGTAAGTTTTTATTTTAATGAAAATTTCCGAGCGAAACGAAGGAAATTCACCTCAACTCTTCACTCTTCACTCTTCACTCTTCACTTGTAAAATACATTTGGGGCAAGGGGCGGCACGAAAATCGCGACCGTCCTCCTTGCCCCATCCGTATTACTTTCTGATGTCAAGTCTTGCAATGATCGAACGGTAGCGCTCGATATCAACGTTCATCAGATACTTGAGGAGATTTCTTCTGCGTCCAACCATCTTAAGGAGTCCGCGACGGCTGTGGTTGTCGTGGGTGTTAGCCTTGAGATGCTCGTTGAGCGAGTTGATTCTGTGGGTAAGAATCGCGATCTGTACCTCGGGGGATCCGGTATCGCCTTCGCAAGTTGCGTACTCGGCGATGATTGCCTGCTTTTCAGCTTTAGTCATGTCTTTTCACCTCATGAAAAATATTTTATGCGCAGGCACAGCAATCGGCGGGTGAAAGTGCACATTGTGCCTTTGTCCGAAAACCGAGCCGGCGTCATTCGTATGAGATTATACCACATCTCTACAAAAAAGTAAAGGGTTTTTCCCGAAGTTTTAGAATCCGTTCACAATTTTTTATCTTTTATTATTAATATTATAATTTGATTTTCGGCTTTTGTGCAGAATGCACACTTTAGCCGAGGAAGTTTTGTCTATAATGCGATTGACAAATAGCGCGGTTTATGGTAAAATATAGGATGAAATAAAATTCAAAAGGAGCAAACCATGAAAAAATTTGCAAGAATCATTTCTCTGATCTGTGCACTTCTTATGCTGGTTCCCACCCTTGTCGCTTGTGCTAATACAAACGGCGGCGAAGAGACCACCGCAGGCGAAAACGCGCAGACCCAGGCACCCATTGTTGAAGAAACCGTAGACGACGGCAAGGACAAGGACGGCTTTGAGCGTGACGACCTTCCCGAAGAGCTCGACTACAAGGGCGAAGTTGTTTCCATCCTCGGATGGGAAGACGTTGAGCGTCCCGAATTCGAGATCCTCGAAGACGAGACCGGCACCGATATGGTAAAGGACGCTATCTACAACCGTAACCTCGCAGTTGAAGACCGCCTCGGCATCACTCTCGAATGGACTATGCAGAAGGGTAACAACTCCAATCGCGCAGCGTTTGCCAACTATGTTCAGACCTGCTACTCGGGCGGAACCTTCTATGACATCATTGCTACATACTCAAGAACTGCCGCAATGCTTTGCGTTGACGGACTTCTTCAGGACATCAACACCATTGATAACAGCTACCTCAACTTTGACAAGCCCTGGTGGCCCCAATGTATGGTAGACACCTGTTCGATCGACGATTCGCTCTTCTTCGTTTCGGGCGACATCTCGACCAACATCCTTCACTTTATGTACGCGATCTATTACAATATGGATCTCCTCGGAAACCTCGGTCTCGAGAACCCCGTTGAGCTCGTTGACAACAAGACATGGACCATTGACAAGCTCATCGAAATGACCAGCGGTCTTTACGTTGATGCCGACCAGTCGGGCGACAAGTCCGAGGGCGACCAGTACGGCTTCTCTTCCTCTTACTTCCACCTCGACGCATTCTATTCCGGCTCGGGCCTCCGCCTCGTTGAGGACGATCCCGATGGAATCCTCAAGATCTCCGACGACTTCTACAGCGAAAAGGCTATCGCGCTTGCAGATAAGCTCGGTGCTTGGTTCAAGCAGGGCGACAGCTACGTTTCCCGCCGCGGCGAGAGCTGGGATGAGGACATTCCCTTCGAAGAGGGCAGATGCGTATTCAGCCAGAACCGTGTTTACATGGCAGACGCACAGTATGCGGGCGGCACAGGTCCTCTCCGTAACGTAGAATGGGAATTCGGAATTCTTCCCACTCCTCTTTATGACCTTGAGCAGCCCGAGTACATCACTCTTCTCGGCAACCCCATCACTCTTTGGTGCATAATGCAGAACGCAAAGGATCCTCAGATGAGCACTGCAGTTCTCGAATGTATGGCTTCCGAGGCTTACCGTAAGACCTCGCCCGCTCTCTTTGAGAACAATATGAAGTACAGATACACCCCCGATACCGCAGGCAAGGGCGACTCCGCGCGTATGTTCGACATCATCCGTACCAACATCAACTTCGACCTCGGCCGTCTCTTCTCCGACAGCCTTTCCTACATGAGCGAAATGCCCTCCGATGCTGCAGCAAACGGCTCCAGCTGGGCAACCATCATGAAGCAGCAGAAGGTAGCTCTCACCAGAGCAATGAATAACCTTAATAAGGCACTTGAGAAGATCGCTGACTGATCTTAGTGATTAGTGGACAGTGGACAGTGGTCAGAAAGATGCGACTAATAATTTTGTTCAGATCTAAATCATAAAGATCAATATAATCTCGGATATTTTGAAGCACACGCTTCTTAATATCCGAGATTTTTTAATTTTTGTATTGAATTATCACGCCAAATATGGTAAAATATGATGAAATAAAATTTTTGAAGGAGAATTTCAAGATGAAGATCACAAAGACCATCTCTCTTTTCTGTGCTCTCTGTATGCTTCTTTCCCTCTTTGCGGCTTGTGCCGAAACAGGAACCGAGACAGAAACCACGGAAGCTATCGCAGGAACCGAGGCTCCCGAAACCGAGCCCGAGGTTACCAAGGATCCCAATTACGACGACCAGGGATACCTGAAATCCAAGCTCCCCGAGGACGTTAAATTCACCGGCGAAAAGATCAGTCTTCTCTGTTGGGAGGACGTTGAACGCCCCGAATTTGAAATTCTTGAAAACGAAACCGGACTTGACCTCGTCAAGGACGCCATCTACGAGCGCAACATCGCAACCGAGGCACGCCTCGGCGTGACCTTTGAGTGGACCGAGCAGGCGGGCGACTCGAATGACCTCAAGGCATTCGTAAACTACGTTCAGAACTGCTACCAGAGCGGCACTCATTACGACATCATCGCAACCTATTCGAGAACCGCGGCATCGCTTTCCGCAAGCGGACTTCTCGAGGACCTGGGCGACGTTGAGGACAGCCATCTCGACCTCGATATGCCCTGGTGGCCCGAGGCTATGCTTGAGACCTGCTCGATCAAGGATTCCCTCTTCTTTGTTTCGGGCGACATCTCGACCAACCTTCTCCACATGATGTATGCTATCTATTACAACATGGATATGCTCAAGGATCTCGGTCTTGATGATCCCGTGAAGATGGTTGACGAAAAGACCTGGACGATCGACGAGCTCATCAAGATGACCACCGACGTCTACCTCGACCTTGACTCCTCGCAGGACAGAAGCAATGACGACCGCTACGGCTTCTGCTCCAACTACTTCCACCTTGAGGCATTCTACTCGGGTTCGGGCATGAAGCTTCTCGAGCCCGCCACCGACGGAAAGGTACTTAAAATCTCGGACGACTACCTCAGCCAGAAGACCATCGACCTTGTTGACAAGCTCGGCGCTTGGTTCAAGCTCGGCGATACCTTCATCAATCCTCCCGGCGGAAGCCTGCCCAACGACAATGTATTTGCTGAAGGACGCGCTCTCTTCACACAGAACCGAGTTTACGTTGCAGACGCGCAGTACGGCGGCGGTAAGCTCCGAAATGCCGATTGGGAATACGGAATCGTGCCCAATCCCCTCTATGACGCTGATCAGGAGGATTACATCACCCTTATCGGCAACCCCTTCACCTTCTGGTGTGTTATGAGAGGCGCACGCAATGCTTCCATGAGCACTGCGGTTATGGAAGTTCTGGGCTCCGAGGGCTACCGCAAGACCTCGCCCGCTCTCTTTGAGAACAACATGAAGTACAGATACACCCCCGACTCGTCCAACAAAGGTGACGGCGCGCGTATGTTCGACATCATCCGCGAAAACATTTCCTTCGACCTTGGCAGATTCTTCGCGGCAGAGATGAACTACATCAGCGAAAAGCCCCTTCGCACAGCCCTCGACGGCGCATCCTGGTCCACCGCCGGCAAGCAGCAGGCCAATGCTCTCAAGAAGAACCTTGCAGACCTCAATAAGGGGCTTGCGAATGCGCTGGGAGAGTGAAAGTGAACAGTGATTAGTGGACAGTGGACAGAAAGATGCGGTCAAAATAATTTTGTTCAGTACGTCTGAAGCCCTGTTTACTGTAAAACTATAATAAACAAAAGGAATCGGATATTTTGAAGTAATCTTCTTAATATCCGATTCCTTTTTATTGAATTATCTGCCGCACAATGGAATGCAAAAATCAAAATTAAATAAGCCGCATCTGTTCACTGTCCACTGTCCACTTTTATATAATTTACCAATTAACTCTTGATTATTAACATTTATTGTGGTAAAATAATACGAAATATGCCAATTAAGGAGGACATTATGAAAATTTACACAAGAATCATTTCGCTTATTTGCGCAATTCTTATGCTGATTCCTTGCTTTGCTGCCTGTGCAAACACGCAGGGCGGCGAGGAAACCACCGCAAACAACGCACAGACTCAGGCTACACCTGAGGACACTACCCCCGAAAAAGACCCCAGATATGACGATGAAGGCTTCTGGAAGGACGACCTCGCAGACGAGATCGACTTCAAGGGCGAGACTGTAACCATTCTTTATTGGGATGACGTTGAACGTGCAGAGTTCGAGATCACCCAGGACGAAGCTGACGGTGATATGGTCAAGGACGCTATCTACCGCCGTAACCTTGCTACCGAAGAGCGCATGGGCGTGACCTTCGAGTGGATCGGACAGCCCGGCGACGCAGGTGATCGTGCAAACTTCACAAACTACGTCCGCAACGCTTACTCTGGCGGCACATTCTATGACATCATCGCTACATACTCCAGAACCGCAGGTATGCTTCTTACCAACGGCTTCATTCAGGACCTCAACGCTATTGAGGACAGCCACATAAACCTTGAGCAGCCCTGGTGGCCCAAGTCGATGCTCGAGACCTGTTCGATCAAGGATTCCCTCTTCTTCGTTTCGGGCGACATTTCCACCAACGTTCTTCACTTTATGTACGCTATCTATTACAATATGGATATGCTCAAGAACCTCAACCTTCAGGATCCGGTTGCTCTCGTTGATGAAAAGAAGTGGACTCTCGACGCTCTCATCAACCTTTCCAAGGATCTTTACGTTGACCTTGACCAGGATGGCGCACAGTCCGAAGGAGACCAGTACGGCTTCTGCTCCACCTACTTCCACCTTGACGCATTCTATACCGGTTCGGATATGATGCTCATCGTTCCCGGTGGCGACACCAACCTTGCCATTTCCGATGACTTCTTCGGTCAGAAGACCATCGACCTTGTTGACAAGCTCGGCGCTTGGTTCAAGGACGGCGACTCTTTCGTTAACCCCCACGGTGGAAGCATCAGCTATTCCGTTCCCTTCGAGGAAGGCACCTGCCTGTTCCGTTGCGACCGTGTATACGTTGCAGACAACGAGTACCACGAGGGTGCTCTCCGTAACGTAGACTGGGAATACGGTATTCTTCCCATTCCTATGTATAACGAGGATCAGACCGAGTACATCACCGTTCTCGGCAACCCCATCACTCTTTGGTGTGTAATGCAGAACGCTGCAAATCCCCAGATGAGCACCGCCGTTATCGAGTGCATGGCTTCCGAGGCTTACCGCAAGACCTCCCCCATGATCTTCGAGCAGAATATGAAGTACAGATACACTCCCGATAACGCAGGCAAGGGTGACTCCGCGCGCATGTTCGACATCATCCGCGAAAACATCTCCTTCGACCTTGGCCGTATCTTCTCCGACATCCTCAGCTTTATGAGCGAAATGCCCTCCAAGGCTGCAGCAGCAACACAGAGCTGGGCATCCATGAAGGCACAGTATGACAGGACTCTTAAGAGATCGATGTCCGACCTTAACAAGGACCTTGACGCGGTGCTTGATAACTAAATATTGAAGCTATTGAAACACGAGTAGGCTCTGCCCCTCGTGTTTCTTTTTTATTTTTCTCTTTTCACTTGACTTTTCACAAAAAATATGATAAAATGGTAAAAAATATGCCTTAAGGAGGGTATTATGAAAAGTTACGCAAGAATCATTGCGCTTGTTTGTGCGATCATTATGCTGGTTCCTTGCTTTGCATCCTGTGCAAACACCCAGGGAAGCGAAGAGACCACCGCAAACAATGCTCAGACCCAGGCTACACCGGAAGATACGACCCCCGAAAAAGACCCCAGATATGACGATGAAGGCTTCTGGAAGGACGACCTCGCAGACGAGATCGACTTCAAGGGCGAGACAGTTACCATTCTTTATTGGGATGACGTTGAACGTCCCGAATTCGAGATCACAGAGGACGAGGCTGACGGCGATATGGTCAAGGACGCTATCTACCGCCGTAACCTTGCAACCGAAGAGCGCATGGGCGTGACCTTCGAGTGGATCGGGACCCCCGGCGACTCCGGTGTCCGTGCAAACTTCACAAACTACGTCCGCAACGCTTACTCGGGCGGCACCTTCTACGACATCATCGCTACATACTCCAGAACCGCAGGTATGCTTCTTACCAACGGTTTCATCCAGGACCTCAATGCTATTGAGGACAGCTACATCAATGTAGAGCAGCCCTGGTGGCCCAAGTCGATGCTCGAGACCTGCTCGATCAAGGATTCTCTCTTCTTCGTTTCGGGCGATATTTCCACCAACGTGCTTCACTTTATGTATGCCGTTTACTACAACATGGATATGCTCAAGGATCTCAACCTCGAGGATCCGGTTGCTCTTGTAGACGATAAGAAGTGGACGATCGACGCACTTATCAATTATACCAAAGATCTTTACGTCGACCTCGACCAGGACGGCGCTGCCTCCGATATGGACCAGTACGGTTTCTGTACCACTTATTATCACCTTGATGCATTCTACACCGGATCGAACATGATGTGCATCGTTCCCGGCACAAATGCGATTCTTGAAATTTCCCCTGACTTCTTCGGTCAGAAGACCATCGACCTCGTTGACAAGCTCGGCACCTGGTTCAAGAACGGCGACTCCTACGTCAACCCCCACGGCGGCAGCATTAACTACGTCGCTCCCTTTGAGGAAGGCAACGCTTTCTTCTGTCTGAACCGTGTATATATGGCTGACAACCAGTACGACGGCGGCGCACTCCGTAACGTAGACTGGGAGTACGGTATTCTTCCCGTTCCCATGTACGATGAGAACCAGACCGAGTACATCACCGTTGTCGGTAACCCCTTCACACTCTGGTGTGTAATGCAGGGCGCAAAGAACCCCCAGATGAGCACTGCAGTTATCGAGTGCATGGCTTCCGAGGCTTACCGCAAGACCTCTCCCATGATCTTCGAAAACAATATGAAGTACCGCTACACTCCCGACTCCGCAGGCAAGGGTGATTCCGCGCGTATGTTCGACATCGTTCGCGAGTCCATCGCGTTCGACCTTGGCCGTATCTTCTCCGACATCCTCAGCTTTATGAGCGAAATGCCCTCCAAGGCTGCAGCTATCTCCACCAGCTGGGCTTCCATGAAGGCACAGTACGACAGAACCCTCAAGAGATCGATGTCCGACCTCAATAAGGATCTTGAAGCTGTTCTTGACAACTAATTAAAGCATTTTTCAGACCGCCCCCGCGGAAAGCAATGCTGTCAACCCGATGGTTGACAGCATTGCAACGATATATTTCCCTTTGGGAAATGTGAAATTTTTGCTTTGCAAAAGTGAAATTCGCGCACGGCGCGAGTGAAATATTCCGCCAAAGGCGAAATGTTAAGGAAGAAATTTGCCCGGGCAAATTTCTTTTATTTTTTATAAAATCGACCGCATCCCGTCTTTGCGGTGCAGACTAAAATCATAAGGAGATATAAAAAATGAGACTTGCAACGTCAACCTGTATCTTCCCCGCGCACCGGCAGGGCGGGCGCACACCTCTTGAAGAATCCATAAAAATGTGTCACGAATGCGGCTTCCGCGTGATCGACCTCAACTGGGGCGGTGCGGGCGGACTTGGCGCAAAGAGCGAGCTTGCGGGCGACGATTGGGAGCGAAACATCGACTCGATCGGCAACCTTGCGGCAAAGCTCGGCGTTGAATTCTCGCAGTCGCACATGCCCTTCGACTCAAATCTCTACCGCCCCGAGCAGAAGCTTTCGGACGAATACCGCGTCTGGTTTGCAGAAGCAAGCCGCCGCTGCATCATCGCGTCGGGCAAGCTCGGCGTCCGCTGGGTAGTAACCCACGCGCAAACGGCGACCGAAAACGATGAGATGTGCTTCGAGGAAAATATGCGCGCGAACATACACTACTACACTCCCCTTTTAGAGCTTGCAAAGAAAGAGGGCACCGGCATTGCCATCGAGAATATGGCTGAATTCCACCCCGCAAAGACCAAGCACCGCTTCACTGCCGCGCTCGAGGAGCAGATCGCCATCATCGACGCGATGGGCGACCCCATCTCCTGCCGCGCCTGCTGGGATTTCGGACACGCCGAGCTCGTTTACCGCGATCAGGTAAAGCCCCTGCGCAAGCTCGGACACCGTCTTGCGGCGACCCACGTTCAGGAATGCGACGGACGCGAGGACGATCATTACCTCCCCTTCGTCCGCGGCAACACAAATTGGGAAGAGATCATGCCCCTTCTCAAGGAGATCGGCTACGACGGCGACTTCACCTACGAGGTTCACGGCTTCTACACCAAGATTCCCGACGATCTGCGAATCGAAGCCGGAAAGCTCGGATATAAGGTTGGAATGTATTTGATGGAACTTTATGATAAAGCGTGAACAAGTGAACAGTGGTTAGTGGACAGTGGACAGAAAGATGCGACATTTAATTTGTATATTTGCAATCCATTGCACCGACTAATAATTTTATAAACAAAAAACTCGGATATTAAGAAGTTTGCGCTTCATAATATCCGAGTTTTTGCTTATTTTAGCTTTGTAATGAACGGTGTTTTAATAGTACAGTACAAAATTATTTGCCCGCATCTTTCTGTCCACTGTCCACTTACCACTGTTCACTTATTTCCTAAGTCCCTTCTCCGCAAGATACTCCTGCGCCTTATAAAGGTTATTCGTGGTGAGGTTCACGCAACGTGCGTTGATGGCGTTGTCCATCTGCTCCTCGGTCGTACCCGAAAGGAAGAGGACGAGGCCCTTGCCCTCAACGAAATCGGCGCCGTCGAGCACCTTCTTGACGCTTTCGGGGTCGGTCTTTGAGCCGGGGAGGGAAACACCGTAGAGGCGGTCATAGATCGACTCGTCAAGGCGCTTCATACTGTAAGGCATAAAGGAAAGAGTCTTGAATTCGGGATAGTAATCCTGAAGATATTTCAGAGTGGGGCAGTCGCCTGCCTCGATGACGGTGCGCTCGACGAGATCGTATTTGCGGAGCATTTCGACGACGATATCAACACACTGGGGTCTGAAATCCTTGATCTCGACGATGTGCAGGGGCTTATAATCGTAGCTGACGAAAAGATCGAGAGTTTCCTCGAAGGTGGGCACGCGGTAGCCCTTGAATTCTTCGCCGAATTTGATGCCCGCGTCGAGCTTCTTGATCTCCTCGAGGGTCATAAAGCTGATCGCGCCGAAGCCGTCGGTGGTGCGCTCGACGGTCTGATCGTGCATAATTACGGGCACGTTGTCGCGGCTGAGGTGAACGTCATATTCAAGAACGTCACAGCGCGCGTCAAGCGCAGCCTTGAAAGATTCGAGAGTATTTTCGGGGATCAGATCCTTGATACCTCTGTGCGCGGTGATCTGGATATTCTGTCTTGTTGCGTCTTCCCATCTGATAGCCATAAGTAAATTTTCCTTTCTTATTGCAATTTTTTAGGATTTGTGGTAAAATAATATCAGTAATATTTGGAGGCGAAAATGAAAACTTTTACGCTTGATGCGAATATAATGAATCTTGAGGGCGCGGCGGATGCGGATATGATCTGCTTTGTGCCGACGGAGGAATCGCTTCTTCCCTGCCGCGCGGCTTGGAGAAGTGTACTCATAGATGCTCTTCGCCGCGATGTGCCGATAACGGCGATAGTTAAAGGCTTCGACGGTGTCCTGATGCCCGCGGAATACGACGCCCTTTGCGAGGCGCTTTCTTATGTCAGCTTCATCTTCACCGACTCGCGCTCGGCAGAGCTCTTTCTCAAAGAGCCGACCGACGATCCCGAAGCAGTTCTGCGCGCGATACATAAGCGATTCGGAGTCCTTTCGGTCATTCTGACCGACGAGGGACTTGCCTTTGACGGCGAACATATCACGGAATTTACGGAGGAATAATTATGTTCAAAGAAATCAGACCCACCGAGCTTGAAAGCATGAACGCCTTCCGCGCTGTCGGCAAGGAATGGTTTCTCATCACAGCCGAGGCGGACGGTGTCCGCAACGCCATGACGGCATCATGGGGCTTCCTCGGCAATCTCTGGAACCGCGACGCAGCAGTCTGCTTCGTCCGCCCGCAGAGATTCACCCACACGCTGACCGAAAAGGCAGACCGCGTCAGCCTTTGCTTCTTTGGAGATGACTACCGCCAAGAACTCGGCAAGATCTTCGGCAGAATGAGTGGCAAGGATCTCGACAAAGCCGCAGAAGCCGGCTTCCACTACACCTCCCTCGACGGCGTCCCCGCATTCGAGGAGGCAAAGCTCGTCCTTGTTTGCAGAAAGATGTATACCGACCTGATCAAGGAAGAAAACTTCCTCGACAAAGAAGTTGACGCCGCGTGCTATCCGGCGAAGGATTATCATACGGTTTATGTGTGCGAGGTTGAGAAAGCGTACATTAATTCGCCTGCGGCGAAATGATGATCACGCTGCGCGTGAATGATAATCGGCTTACGCCGAATGATGATCGCGCCAAGCGCGAATGATAGTTTTCGCTTCGCGAAAAATGAAGGTGAATTTCCGCCGAGGCGGAAATTTGCCTTTTTTATTTGAATAATAAATCACATTGTCCATTATTCAGTACAAACGGTGTCCCCTCATCACCCGCTGCGGCGGGAGCTTCTCCCAGGAGAAGCCTGGGGAACAAGGCTACGCCTTGAGTGAAATATTTCTCCTGCGGAGAAATGTGAAATTTTTGCTTCGCAAAAGTGAAATTCGCGCTTCGCGCGAGTGAAATCTTTCGCCTTCAGAGAAAGGTTAAGGTAGAAATTTGCCAAGGCAAATTTCAATTAAATCAAAATACGAAGATTAGAAAATACCAAACGAAGCTCACAGTTCCCCAGGCTTCTCCTGGGAGAAGCTCCCGCCGTCGGGTTCCCGGAAACGCGCTTGCGCGTTTTTGGGGTTCTGACGTAGCGGGTGATGAGGGGACACCAAGTGCGTCTATGTTCGCACTCGCTATTTATTTTAATCGAAAATTTCCGCTTGCGGAAATTCACCTTCATTTTGCCGAAGGCAAATCATCATTCTCGCGAAGCGAGATCATCATTCGGCGCAGCCGACCATCATTCGCGCGAAGCGCGACTTACAGATTAAATGCAACCTCGATCTCTCTTATCTCTTCCGGACTGATCGGCACAATAGTTCCGTTCATCGCCGCGATGTCGCAGAGGGATTCTGCGCCGAACTCGAGGACCTCGAGGCGGTCATAAGCATTGAGGAGCGAGGTGCCGCCGACGATCACGCAGTCGTTTTCAACGATCGCGATGGGCGCCTTGATGCTGATCGAGTCAACGATCTTTTCGGGCGCGTTCTCGATGGTGCCGTAAGGATGGCGGTTGGTGTTTCTCAAGCAGATATATCCCTCGGGGATGAGGTGGGAGTTGAACTCCGCATCGGTAACCGCGAACGCCATGATATAGGGTGCGCGAGCAAACGCGATGCTGTCGATATCGTCATGAGCGGCAAAGATCTCGCCCGCGATCTTTGCAAAGGGAGAGGGAACCTTGCCCGCCTCGCACTTGTCGCCCTCAACGCGGACGCACATATCGGGAGTGAGCTCGAGGAGGTCCTCATCATCGGGAGTGATGATGAAACCGCCCTCGATCTTCTTTGCGAACGCGCCGACGCCCATCGTGAAGATGCGGTTGCGGCAGCAGCGGGCGCACATTGCGGTCATTTCCTCGCGGATAGCGGTTTCGTTGTCCGCACCGAGAACTGCCTCATATACCTTGGGCGAATTCTTGACTGCGAGTTCCTCTGCGCTGAGCTCCTTTGCCTCCTTCTTGAGCATTGCGGCAGCAACGCCGGTTCTTGCGGCGTAATCAAGTGCCTCGAACATCATAAATGCTCTCTCAAGGCTATCAGCGCCGAGAACTACGCCGTGGTTTTCAAGCAGAACGGTGTCGCATCCCTCTGCGAACTTCTCCGCGATGAGGTCGCCGAGCTTCTTCGAGCCGGGGAGCGCGTACTTTGCAATCGCGATCTTGCCGCAGAGCTTCGAAACGCCGGGCATAACGTCGAGCCTCGGCAGCTTTCTCTCAAGGCTGTATGCAACGAGAGCCGCAGGATGCGCGTGGAAGACCGCCTTGAGGTCGGGGCGGGAGCGCAGAACTGCAAGGTGGAAGGGATACTCGGTCGAAGGACGGTGCTTGCCGTGAACAACTCCGTCGGGGGTGACCCACATGATGTCGTCAGCGGTCAGATGCGCCTTGTCAACGCCCGAGGGCGAGATCCACATTACACCGTCGTCGTCCATAATGGAAAGGTTGCCGCCCGAGGTGGTGGTCAGCTTGTTTGTGTAAAGTCTGGTCATTATGTAGGCAATTTTTTCAGCCGAGGTCATGTTAAGCAGTTTCATTTTATTTTCTCCTTATTTCTTGAGGGTTTCGTTCTTGTTTTTCCAGAAGCGGACCGAATCGAAGTCGCCCTCGTGGAACTTTTTCGCTTCGCAGAGAAGCATTGCGGGGCTGTCGGAATAGGAATTGACGGTGTCGCCGCCGCGGTGGTTGGTGACTGTTACGTTATCAAGGGTGAGCATCTTGTGATCGGGCTTGATGGGCTCGGACTCGAAAACATCGAGCGCCGCACCGCGGATCTTGCCATCACGAAGGATCTCAAAGAGCGCGTCATAATCAACGAGATAGGAGCGCGCGGTATTGATGAGGTACGCCGATGGCTTGAGGAGTGCAAGCTCTTCTGCTCCGAGCAGGGGCTTGTCGCCCGACGAACGAGCGTGGAGCGAAACCACGTCCGCGGTCGAAAGGAGCTCGGGAAGATCGACCTTCTTGCAGCCGTACTTGATAAGATCGGGATCGTTTTCGGAAACGTAGGGGTCGTAAACGATGATGTTGACATCCCATCCCTGAAGCTTCTTTGCAACGAGGCGGGCGATGGTGCCAAAGCCGATAAGACCGATGGTCTGATTGACGAGCTCAAAGATCACGCCGCTGTTGGAGAATCTTTCTCTCCACGTGCCGTTCATCAGCGCGCCGTGGCCGCGGGCGATGTTTCTCATCTCCGCGATCATAAGTCCGACGGTGAATTCCGCAACCGCGTTTGCATTGTGAGCGGGGTTCGAGAGCACGGGAATGCCGAGCTCGGTTGCGGCTTCAACGTTTACGTTCTCCGTGCCGCCGCGGTTGACGAGGATGAGCTTGAGATTCTTTGCCTTTTCGAGAAGCTTGCGGCTTACGGGGCAAAGGTGGACCATCAGAACTTCGGTTTCTTCAATGAGATCCAGGAGCTCTGCGGGAGGATCGCAAGCCTCCGAGCCCTTCTTTTCGATGCCGTGAACGATCTCACGCATCACGGTGCGGTCGGGCACGCCGAAATAGGGAATGCCGAGGCATTCGTAGCCCGGATATTTTCCGAGCGCGTTTTTATAATACTCTTCGGGCAGAAACACGTCTGCAACTGCTGTAAATTTCATTTTCAGCCTCCGTATAAAATTAATATTATCTTGATTATATCATATAAAACGCGATTATTCAAGTAGGGGTGCGATCTTTTATGAAAAAATCATTTTTTTGCTCAAAACGCGCAAATTTTGCGTATTCTTTGCGTATTTGCACGATTCAGGCTTGACTGAATGCGCGATTTGTGGTATAATTTTTATGTAAAAAAGAGTGAAGGAGCAAAAAACTCCCGCAAGGGGAGTTTTTACTCCTTCCAAACAGCCTGCGGGACGCAGTCTGTTTGAAGCACGGAGAGAGTTTCGCGCTCTGCGGAGCGCGACTTAAGGCGCTGCCTTAAGAAACCGCAAACTTTTGAAAAAGTTTGGTCAAAACTTTCCGCTATTTTGATTAGGAGGGGAAAGCATGTCAAGAGAAGAAAGATACGAGCAAATACTCGAAATTCTGCGCACGCGGGGCGATGTTTCTGTGGGATATTTGTCGAAGAAGCTTTTTGTCAGCCCGTCGACAATACGCCGCGATTATCAGGTGCTCGAGAGCCGCGGGCTTTTGCACCGCGCTTATGGCAAAGCGACGCTCAATTACGGCGAGGAAGCGGGGCTTCCCATCCTTTTGCGCCGCAAAAATATGCCCGAGGCGAAACTTAATATCGGTCAGCGTGCTGTGGAGCTGATCCGCGACGGTGACATCATCTTCATCGACGCCTCATCGACCGCGCTCTGTATGGTCGCGCACCTTGCAAAATTCAATCATCTCACCGTCGTCACAAACGGAATACATACACTTGAACAGCTTGAGGACCTTTCCAACCTCACCGTCTACTCTCTCGGCGGACTGCGAATGAACAATTCGATGGCTCTGACGGGACAATTCGCCATCGACAACCTCTCGCGCCTGCATATCGACAAATGCTTTTTCTCGACTACGGGCGTTTCGACCGACGGCAGACTCCTTGCCGCCATCGAACCCGAGCACAACGTCGTCGCCAAGGCTCTCACACGCTCGACAACAAAGGTCTACCTCTGCGATAGCTCAAAGATCGGCAAGACCTACCTTCTCGAGCTCTGCAACATCGGAGACGTCGATTACGTAATCTCCGACGCCGACTTTTTCGACCTCGTCGAAAAACCCGAAAACGCCCAAACCACATTCATCAAAGCCTGAAAGTTTTTGAAGATTCTTAAGGAACTTTTTTCAAAAAGTTCCTTAAGCCGCCCTCCGCAGAGGTGCGAAAACGTTTGCCTTCGGCAAACCCGCAAGCTTCGCTTGCTCTCTCCCTTGCGCTCCGAACCGACTGCGCAAATTTGACACAAAGTGTCAAATAGGCAGGCAGGTTCGGAAGGAGTAAAATCTCCCCTTGGGGAGATTTTTGCTCCTTCACTCTTTTATCAAAAATATACGCTGCCGTTAGTGCAATACCAACGGCAGCGCTGTTTTTTATGTTTATCAAGGATGCTCGCGGATATCAACTACCACCCATTCGCCCGCTTCGTTCTTTTCCACCTTCCAAAGCGACGGGATACGCCAACTTCCGCAGATCACGTTTCCAAGGTGCGCGTAGGTCTCCGACGAATAGTAGACCCATATCCATCCCTCGTTTTCTTCAAGATGAGCACTCCACAGCTCGAGCGTGTGCAGGTTGTACGCCGCATCCTCGTAGCTGTCGGTGGGGGTTGCATATCTTGCAAGCAAGCCGTATTCCGCCTCGTTTTCTTCTCTCGTGTGGCGCGTATCGTTAAATGCCTTGTCAGCCAAACGAAGCACCGACTGCGCCTCTCTGCGGTCGGATGCTGAACCGATGTAAATCGCCATTTTCATCTGATCTTTGCTGTAATAATCGTTAAGACTGATCTGTGCAATCCGATAGACGGGGAAAAAGTGGAGCAAAAGCCCTCCCGCGATCAGAACGGTCGCAATAATAGCCGCGATCAAAGACCCGACGCGCAAAACCTTCTTTCGGAATTTTTTGCGTATATTTTTTATCGATCTCAATACCTCGGCTTCAATATCGCTTTGCGCCTCTTCCCCGATCTTTTCCACCGTCTTGCCCGATCTCATAGCTTCAAATTCCGCGGCGCAAGCGGGACAATTTTCAAGATGCTCCTTGACCGACTCCGCGGTTTCCTCGCTGACCATATTTTCGAGGTACAGGGGCAGAATATCGCGGACAACGCTGCACTCATTCTTCATTTTTGATCTCCTCCATTCTCTTTTGAATCATTTTTACCGCACGGTGGTAGGTAACGCAAGCCCAGTTATCCGTTTTTCCGTAAATATCGCCGATATCCTTAAACGAAAGCTCCCCGAAAACGCGCCACATAAAGACCTCTTTATACGGATCGGTAAGCGAATGCATTATCTTGCGTATCTGCCGCGCATCCTCGCGGTCGCCGATCCGAGAATCAACAAGGTCATCGGGGTCGGATATGTTCGCTACACCCGGCTCCTCAAGGCTTATCACCTTTTTGTTCTTTTTTATGTATGAATAATAGGTATTTTTCGCGATCTGGCAAAGCCAGACACGCATATCGCAGTCGCCGCGGAAATCGTTTATTGACTTTATCGCTTTGAAAAAGGTTTCGCTCGTGATCTCCTCGGCGACGTGCTCGTTCCCCGAAAGCTGCATTATGTATAGGTAGACCGACTTAAAATACGTTTTGTAGATGTCCTCGAACTCCATTACTTTCCACCTCCCTTCGAACATAAGACTCCGAGAAAAAGGAAATCTTACAACATTTTTTATTTTTTTCAAATTTATTATCAATTATATCGCATAACCGCGGATCAGTCAATAGTCTGCGGATTTTTAACGGTATTGAGGGGTATCGAATAATGAAAATTGCCCTCCCGCTTGCGGCAATGCGGTCAACTTAAGGAAATCCCCTCTAAACAAGTGCGAACATAGCTTCCCCCGGTGCTCTCCTCATTCACCGCTCCCCGCGGTCCCCTTTCCCCGCTGGGGAACGCTGATGGTTTGGCGATAACCGCTAACTATTCAGCGAAGATGACATAGCAATATAATTTTGCATATCAAAGTGGAATATTTTATTGAAAAAGTTTGCACAAACTCCATTACGAGTGAGGAATAATCTAAATAAAAATATTCCAATCTGCCCAAGTAAAATTATAGCAATATCCGATGTTCGCTGAATATCTAAAGAGTTTGCAAGTACCATTAGCGTTCCCCAGCGGGGAAAGGGGACCGCGAGGAGC
>JAZSOQ010000062.1:0-5482 GCA_045537015.1 Eubacteriales bacterium | reverse complement strand
CCTTGGCTCACAGAACGACATGGCTACGATCCGACTTTGAGGCGGATGTGGTTGGTGCCGCCGTGCTGTCTGCCATCCTGCCACGCTACACCGACGTCCCAACCCATTTTCAGAAGCTCGTCGAGAGTTTTGCCGCGGTCGCACAGCCATTCGGAGCAATCGAGGAAAACCATATAAGTTCCCTGCGGCTTTGCGGCGCTGACGCCCTTGAAGTGCGCGTTTATGTAGTCACAAGCGTAGTCGACGTTGGCGGTGAGTGTCGCACAAAGCTCGTCGACCCACTCGTAGCCCTCGGGTTTATATGCGCCGATAAGGGCGTACATTGAAAGCATATTCATCGAATTGTAATGCGAAAGAGATGACTCCTTGTTTACACGGTCGCGCAGGCGCTTGTTGTAGATTATGTGATACGAACCAATAAGTCCCGCAAGGTTGAAGGTCTTGGACGGCGCATAGAGCGCGACAGTTCTGTTCTTTGCATCTTCGCTTATCGACTGCGTCGGAATGTGCTTGTGTCCGCCGAGGATGATGTCCGACCAGATCTCGTCCGAAACAACATAGACGTCGTGCTTCTTGTAGATCTCCATCGCCTTTTCGATCTCCCAACGCTCCCAGACGCGTCCCGTCGGGTTGTGGGGCGAGCAGAAGAGAGCGGCGTGGATGTTGTTTTCGACGATCTTGCGCTCCATATCCTCGAAATCCATACGCCAGATGCCGTCCGCGTCGCGGTAAAGCTGCGAGAGGACGATATTATAGCCGTTGTTATTGAGCGAGCCCGAAAATCCCATATAGATCGGGCCGTGGACGAGGACGCTGTCACCGCGCGAGCAGAAAGTGTTCATCGCCGAGATCATACCGCCGAGAACGCCGTTTTCGTAGCCGATATGCTCGGGCGCGAGTCCCTTGACGCCGTTGCGCGTCGATTGCCACTTGATAATCGAATCGAAATACTCCGCACGGGGCTCAAAATAGCCGAATGCGGGGTGCTCGATGCGCTCGCGGATAGCCTCGCATACTGTCGGCACGGTCGGAAAATTCATATCTGCGACCCACATCGGGATCACGTCGAAGCCTTCTTTCGGAAGCCCCGGAGTCCAATCTTTTCCAAGCTCATCGACCGCAAGCGCATCGCGCCCGCGTCTGTCCATTATAGATTCAAAATCGTATTTCATTCATTTCACCTCAAATCAAGATTCCGCCACAATGGTCAACCTCATGCTGGATGATCTGCGCTGTCCAACCGGTGTAGGTTTTGATGCGTATTTTCATATCGGCGGTCTGATACTGCACCTTGATGCTCTTGAAGCGCTTGCAAGGACGCGGACCGCCGAGGAGCGAGAGACAGCTTTCCTCCGTGTCATACGCACCGTCTTTCTTGATGATCTCGGGATTGAACATCACCGTATATGTCGGCGTTTTTCCGCTTTCATCGAGAAAAGCTATGATACGCTTGCGGACACCAATCATATTCGCCGCCATACCAACGCAGGTTTCCTTATGCGCCATCAGCGTTTCGAGCAGGTCGTTTGCGACGTCTTTATCATCTTTTGTTGCGACCTCCGACTTTCCCGCAAGGAAAATGGGATCGTGCATCAGTTCTTTTATCATTTGAATTCCTCTTCGTAAACCGCACGGAGCTTCACTTTATATTCTTCCGTCAAAGGCGAGAACGGCTCTCTTGAGATCGGTAAAATTTCAAGACCTTGCAGGTTCATAATGTATTTCGTTGCCGCGATCATAGACGGCGAGGAGATCACGCATTCGGTGATCGAGTTGAGTTTATGTATAATCTCAAGAGCTTCGGCGTTTTTGCCGTCTTTGAAAAGCTTTCTTGCCTCGATATATTTGTCGGCATAGTAATTATAAGTCGTGCCGATCGCGCCATGCGAGCCGACCGCCGCGCCCGCAAGGAATGCCTCATCGCAGCCCGTGTAGAATTTCTTATCGGGGAATGCGTGGATAAGTCTCTCGAGGAAATAGAAATTCTGACCCGTATATTTCACCGCGGAGATCTTTTCATCTTCGAGAAGTTCTTTCATTTCTTCAAGCGAATATGTACGCGCCTGTGCCGCGTTGTAGATCATCAAATAAAGATCTGTCGCGTGCGCGATCTTGTGGAAATATTCCTTGATCTGCGGGAAAGTGTAGCCGAAATAATAGGGCGCAACAGCTGAAAGCATATTCGCACCTACACTCGCCGCGTGGCGCGCGAGCTCGACAGATTCCGCCGTCGACTGCGAACCGACGTGCGCGATCACCTCTTTGCCATCGGCATTTGCGATGATGACCTCAAGGCAACGCTTTCTTTCCTCCGTTGTCAGCAAACAAAATTCCGACGTGCCGCCGCAAGCATAAATGCCGTCCGCGCCCTTCGAAAGCACGAACTTCGTCGCCTTTGCAAGAATCTCATAATCTATTTCTCCGTTTTCTTTGAACGGGGTAACAAGTGGTACGTAAATGCCTGTTTTCATTGTCATAACTCCTTTTCAATATCAATTTTCATCGTCCAAGCAAGATACACCGCATACGCGGAAGTAATTGCCGTGAGCAAAATACAGAAAATTATGCGCGTTTCATTCGTTGCCGCAGCCTCGTTTGCAAACACGCTCAATGCATTGAAAATCCCGTGAACGAGGATGCAGCCGATGAGGCTTTCGGTCTTGCAATAGATCATAACGAACATAAATCCCGCGGCGGTGGCATATACGACCTGAAGCAGATTTGGGATAAGCTCCGCGCCCGAGCCGTTCACGAGATTGATGATATGCCCGATCCCGAAAGTCACGCTTGAAACGATCACGGCTGATTTTACGTTACCCTCTCGCATAGCATTAAAAAGCAGACCGCGGAAGATCACTTCCTCCAAAAATCCAACGCAAAACATTGAAAGTATGTAAAGCAGGGTTTCGGGCAAGCCGTAATTCATTGTCACGCCGTACCAAAGATTTGCTGTCAACATAATGAAAACGGGCAGGTAATAAAGCATTGAACGCGCGGGCGCCTTTGAAGCGCAAATGCCGTAAGCTTCAAGAAGTCCGTTTTTCTTCAAAAACAACAGCAATATCACCGAAAGCAAAATGCCGATGGCAAGCGTCACCGATTTTTCCAAGCCTACCGCGGCGGAAATCGAATCACCCGCGGACATAAAGACGCAATAAGCGACGATCCACGCGACCGCAAACCAAATTTTGCTTTTGTCATATAACCTTTTCAACATATTACTTTTTATTTGATCTTCAATCCGTCCGAAAAAGCCTGACCGACCTTCTCGCCGAAGTTCCAATAAGCGTGCGTGACGCTGTCATAGATGATGGGATCAAGCTTTTGGGCATCTACTTTGCCCTTTTCATCGAGAATGCTCTCGTCGGCGCTGACATTGACGATCTCGCCGATGCAAATGCCATCTTCGTTGAATTTGAGCAACTTACACTCAACCGTCATCGGCAGCTCTTCGATGACGGGCGCGTTGACGTATTCACTCTTGGTCGCGTGGAAGCCCGCTTTTGCGAACTTATCGGGCTCGTCATTTGCCGAAACTATGCCGACGTAGTCGCAGGGAACGACGGTCTTTGCCGTGGCAAAGCTGAGGGTAAAAGCACCCGTTTTTTTGATATTTTCCGTAGTCTTGTGGTCATCCGCAAGGCAGACCATGACCAGATTTGTGTCATAAATGCCGCCCCAAGCCGCATTCATAGCGTTTGGCGTGCCGTTATCGTCATAAGTGCCCACGATAAGCACGGGCATGGGATAAAGCCAGGTTTTGGGTCCGAAATTTTTACGCATATCATTAATTTCCTTTCGTTGTTTTATACGATAAAACCTTTAGGATCTGCATTTTTTGGCAGATCTTTATTTTGGTAATTATAATGTTTTCTTCCTTTAATGTTGACATACGGTACAGATAAGCACGGCGTAAGGTCACCGTCCGTAATATTCATTGTACAGTTGAAAAATCTCAACTTTTTCATGTCATTCAAAAATCGCAAACTCGGAATTTCGTTATTTCCTTCGAGAGATAGTGTTTCCAGATTGTTGAGAGAAGACAGTACTGAAAAATCAGATATTTTCGGGCAGTTTTCAATAGATAATCCTCTTAAGTTTCCTGCTATTTCTTTAAGTGCAGATAAATTCACAAGCTTGCGGTTGTACCATATATCGAGTGATTGTAGATTTGGATAGTCTTCTATCCCGTCAAGAGAAGAAAAACTGCATGATACAAATCTTAGCTTTTTCAGTATCTTGCTTTGGGAAATGCCTCTAAAATCATCGAGTCCTTTATAATCCGAAAAGTACAAATTTTCAAGCGATTCCACCATGTTATAATTTAAGCACCCGTTCCCGCGCACGTATAGCTCTTTTAAGCCATTGATTCTTGAGCAATCAATCTTTGTGGAAAGATGTTCCTTGGGACCGCCGTATTTCATACGGCAATCGAGCCAATTAATTTCGGGCATTTCATACAGCGGTGAATAATCAAATTTTTCCGGTGCACTGTCCGAAGGAACGATATTAAGATATTTGAGAGTAGGACATTGCGTTATAAACGAAATATCTTCGGCTATGATCAATGCCTTTTCAATTTTGTGACAATTGACAAAATCAATATGCTCTTCAAGTGTATGAGAAGAGAATGCTTGTTTGGGAGTCCAACAATCGCAATTCGAGGGGTTGCGAATAACTATCGCATCATAGACATTTGCCGGTTCATTGATTGCGGCAAAAGCAAATCCGTTTCGAAAAATATAGGATCTGTAAAGATCGGAAAAATCAGTGATAACACTATCTAAATTTAGTTTTTCCATCATATTTCCTTTATTAAAATGTTATCGATAATCGTTTCTATCTTTTTATCTTTCGCAAGTTCGTCAACAAGCTTATCGAGATACCTCATCTCGCGCATCAGGTCTTCTTCTTCATTCTCCACGCGCACACCGCAGACTACGCCCGTGATGAGCGTGCGTTTGGAATTGGGGCTTGGAGCGTTTCGAAAAAAGTCGCCGTAAGTGAGATCTGTCGAAAGGTATGATTCGATTCGGTCGGAACTGTAGCCCGTCAGCCACGAGGTGATCTCATTGACCTCGGCGCGCGTGCGACCCTTCTTTTCCGCCTTTGCGATAAGCAGCGGATAGACCTTTGAAAAAAGCATATTGTAGATTCGTTCATTTCCCATATTTCTTTACGATCTCCTTCAAAATCTCTTCGTCTGCGGGGCAGAAATCATAGTCACCGATCTCGCTCGGAGTTATCCATTTGATGTCGTTGTGCTCGAGCTGATGCGGGATACCTTCTGCTATTGTGGCGTTAAACAAGGTCAGATGCACTGTCAGATCGGGATATTCGTGAAGGACGTCCATAAATACGTCACCGACGGACAGAAGGACGTCGAGCTCTTCCCTGCACTCGCGGATCAGTGCTTGTTCCTTGGTTTCGCCCGCTTCGATCTTTCCGCCGACGAACTCCCAAAGGAGCCCTCTCGCCTTGT
>JAZSOQ010000080.1:0-4485 GCA_045537015.1 Eubacteriales bacterium | reverse complement strand
GCAATTTACTTCTCGTCGGGAACGACGGGATTTCCCAAGGCAATTCTCCATGCGCACCAAAGCCTTGTCTGCTCTGCCGTAACCGAGCAGAAAAATCATCACCAGAACCGCGACGACAACTTCCTCTGCATTCCTCCCCTCTATCATACGGGCGCAAAGATGCACTGGTTCGGATCGCTTTTGGCAGGATCGAAGGCCGTGCTTTTGCGCGGTGTCAAGCCCGAATGGATTCTCAAGGCGGTAAGCGAAGAAAACGTCACCATCGTATGGCTGCTCGTACCCTGGGCGCAGGATATTCTTGATGCCATTGAGCGCGGCGAGATAAACCTTGATGACTATCACCTTGATCAATGGCGTCTGGTGCACATCGGTGCTCAGCCCGTACCTCCACGCCTTATCACCCGCTGGAAGCAGTATTTTCCTCACCACGATTACGATACGAACTACGGACTTTCCGAATCTATCGGCCCCGGATGCATACATCTCGGAATCGAGAATATACATAAAGTCGGAGCTATCGGAATTGCCGGATACGGTTGGGAGAACATGATTGCCGACGAAAACGGCAACGAAGTGCCCGACGGCGATGTCGGCGAGCTCTGCATCAAGGGCCCCGGCGTTATGAAATGCTACTACAAAGACCCGAAGGCGACCGACGAGATCCTCGGCGAGGACGGCTGGCTCTACACGGGCGACATGGCTCGCGAGGACGAGGACGGCTTCATTTGGCTCGTTGACCGCAAGAAGGACGTCATCATCTCGGGCGGCGAGAACATCTACCCCGTTCAGATCGAGGATTTCCTCCGCTCGAACGCAAAGATCAAGGATGTTGCCGTCATCGGTATCCCCGAAAAGCGACTCGGCGAGATCACTCTTGCGGTTATCGAAGTCAAAGAAGGCGAAAATATGACCGAAGAAGAGGTGGGCAACTTCTGCCTTGAGCTCCCGAGATATAAGCGCCCGAGAAAGATCATTTTCGCAAAAGTACCGCGTAATCCCACAGGCAAGATCGAAAAACCCGCTCTCCGCAAGAAATACGCAGGAGAAAGCCTCGTGCTTCAACAGATCAAAAACTAACCACCCAACTAAACAGACCAGAAGTTTTTGAAAATTCTTAAGAAACTTTTTTCAAAAAGTTTCTTAAGTCGCGCTCCGCAGACATATTTGCCTACGGCAAAAGTCGACTCTGTCTTGTCGGCTCCCGCCTCCATTTTCCTTCGGAAAACCGCCAGAGCCGCGCGAAACATCTCCCGCGCTTCGAGCAGGCGGCGTCCCTGCCGACTGCTCGGACATAAAAGCTCCTCGTCCATCAGGACGAGGGGCTTTTATGTCATTTTATTTTATATTTTATCTTAAAAGGAGTGACAGAGCCAACACTTCCCAATGGGAAGTATTGACTCTGTCCAAACAGTCGGCGGGGCGCCGCCTATTTGAAGCACAAGGGAGAATTTCGCCGTCTGCGGACGGCGACTTAAGAAACTTTTTTGAAAAAAAGTTTCTTAAGAATTTTCAAAAAAATTTCCGCTGCTGTTGTCTTTAATTTAATCGAAAATTTCCGAGCGCAGCGAGGAAATTCACCTTCACTTTTCACTTTTCACTTTCCACTTTCCACTTTTAATCAAAAAGACCGCCAAAGCGGTCTTTTTGATTAAAATCTTCCTCCTCCAACGTTTCTCGACGAGCCGGAGCGTGAGGATGATGATGAATTGCTCTTGGGCTTTTCGGTTCGGGTGACGGTGCGGTACATATAATAGTCCCCCGAGCGCGTGATCTTCATGCTGCCCTCTTTGACATAAACATTTGCCTGATTCTGTCTGCGGACAGATTTAAGCTGTGCCTTCAAGGTCGATGCAACGATCAAGCCGACAACCAAACCGACGATCAGAGAGAGGATCAGATTTGCTTTGAAATCAAACGGAAAACCGTTGATATATCCGTTGATGTAATAGTCGCATTCCTCCGCGAAGGTCTCGAAAGCAGACGCATAGTCGCCCGCCGACAGATCGGAAACGATGGCATCGGAGATATAATCTATGTACTCCATCGTGATCGCATCTGCCGCGAAGCCATTGCTGAGGATCCTGTATTCGCGCTCATCCATGCACACCAAAAGCAGAACGCCCGATTTGTCGTTGCCGTAACCGTAGCCGTTGTTGTCGTAGTAATCTTCAACGTACACATCGGCACCATAGCCGTTCGTTGAAGACACGGTCACCACGGCGATCTGAACATTATATTTGCCCGAAAGCTCCGAAAGTGTCGTATGTAATGCGTTTTCTTCGGATCCCGAAAGCAGGTCTGCGCCGTCCACCACGAAATCAGCCGAGGCTGCAGAAACTGCAAAGGTCAAGCTGAAACAGATCAGAATGACCATTGCCAAAGATAAAATCTTTCTTTTCATCACGCACACCTCCTTACAAGAGCCACAAGAGGTAGCTCAGCGCAAAAACTGCCGCGCTGACAGCTCCCGCAACGCCAAACAGCCACTTGCGGTAAAGCGCCTTGTCCATCGGCAGGTCGCCAACGATCTTGCCCGTTTGCGCGTTCATGGCAAAGGTGTAGGTCTTTCCGTTCCATTGTGTGGTCAGCATCCAGACGGGATAAAGCGCATACTTCGCCTTGCCGCCCGAAAGGCTGATGTTGGTGCTGACGGGTGTAACGGTGGTGTAGCCGTGCACGGTATCGGCAAACGCATCACGCGTGGTCTGCTTGATTCGCTCATTTGCGCGCTCGATACTGCTTTCCGCGTCGACGTCGTACTTATCCGCGAAAAATCCCGCAAGATAAGCGCTGTTATAATCGACCGCCTCGGAAATATCGAAGGGCTCGATCGACTCCATCAAAGCGTCGTCGATCTTTGTCGAGCCGTCCACGGGGACGTTTTCAAATCCGATCTCGCCCGCGCGCACAACGGTATAGTAGCTTGTTTCTGTGTATCTGTAATTGCTGTCGCTCCACGCACGTATCCTTGTCGCCTTATAGCGCACGTATCCGTCCGCGTCCGCGCCAAAGAGCCAGAAGGGAACGTATATGCCCTTGACTTCCTTGATGCGGTTTTCATCCTGAAAGACCTTCGGCAGGAGCTTTTTGCCGAAATAATGCTTCTTGAGCGCTTCGATCGCCGCTTTTTTATCAAGCTTGAAGGGGATGACCAGGTCGGGGCGCAGACTTCCCGAGAACTGACCCGTCATTACAACGGGATTGCCGCAGAAGGGACATTCGGTAGCACCCGTATTCTCATCGCCCACGATCTCGCCGCCGCAGGACGAGCAGGTGTAGACCCTCATTCCGTCGGTCTCGCCCTCCTGCCATTGAGTACCCGCCTCGGCTTCCCATTGCATATTGTCCTCGGGCTGAGCCTTCAGAGCTTCATCATATGCCTGAAGGGCTTCGAGCTCAAATTCTGTGCCGCAATAAGGGCACTTCATTTTTTGCGATTTGCTGTCAAATTCTATGGCGCCGTCACAACACGGGCACTTAAATTCTTGTAATTCAGCCAACAGAGCTCACTCCTTTGTTTCAGATCGTTCGTTTATATCAGATAATATCTCCATTGTCAAAGGGATCTCCGCATTCGGGGCAGAAGCGGGGAGCTTTTGTGGGATCCTCGGGCTGCCAACCGCACTTGTCGCACTTGTACTGAGGAACGCCCGCGGGCTTTTTCGAGCCGCAGTTCTGGCAGAACTTGCCCGTATTCTTTGCTCCGCATGAGCAGGTCCATCCGCCGTCATCCGCGGGCTTGGGGCTGCCGCATTCGGGGCAGAATTTGCCGGTAGCGACCGTGCCGCAAGCACACTTCCAACCCTGAAGTTCGGGCTTTTTAGCTCCGCACTCGGCGCAGAACTTGCCTGTTGCACTTGCTCCGCAGGAACACTTCCAAGAGTCGGTTGCCTTCTTCTCTGCCTGCTGCTCCTGACCCATATTATAAAGTTGCTGAGCCGCGCCAAATCCGCCGCCCATTGCGCCGCCTGCCATATTCATACCCATAAATCCGGTCATTGCACCCGCGCTGTTGCCCGCTGCGGTTTCCATAGCGGTGGCGGTGGCAGATGTCATACGTCCCGCCATCATTGCGGCGTTGGTGCCGTAGGACATCGAATCCTCCATCTCCTGGATCTTCTTCATATCCTCGGGGTTCAGAGTGATGGGGTTGAGCGCGATCTTTTCAACGGTAATGCCGCGCGATTCGACCCACTCGAACTTCAAAGCATCATTCATTGCCTTTTTGAGCTCGTTGACCTTTGCGGGGAGCTGTGCGGGACGAAGCTCCATCTCCGCAAGCGCGCCGAAAGCGGGCTGAAGTGCTGAGATGAACTCGGCTCTCATCTGCTCGTCGATCTGATCGCGGGTAAATGCCTGCTCAACGTTTCCGCAGACCTTGGTATAGAAAACGAGGGGATTGCTGATGACGTAGGAATACACACCGTTGCAGCGAACGTTGACGGTGCGGCTGAATCCGATATTCTTGTTCATTACCTCAAAGAT
>JAZSOQ010000148.1:0-22324 GCA_045537015.1 Eubacteriales bacterium | reverse complement strand
CATGGCTACGATCCGACTTCGCTGTCGGGGCGCTGGTTATATTGCGCGGTTCCACCCGAATTTATAACTTAAAATGAGTATTCAAAATGACACAGCGGTGGTACCCTTTGCGGTCTCGACAGAAGCTTTCAGCAAGCGCTTCCTCTCTTTGGACGAAACTTGGCAAGGACGTGTCCGTTGCATTTACGATATAATATTATACACCACTCCGATGAATTTGTCAAGAGTGTGTTCGAAAAATATCAGAACTTAGAAGAGCTGTGCGCGGTTCTCGGGTTGACAAATGAGCGCCAATCAAGGTCGCCGCGGTCAAGCGCGATGATAAGAGCCTCCGCAGTGCCGATATTGGTCGCAACGGGGATATTATACATATCGCAAAGACGAAGAAGCTCGTTTGAGCGTTCATTGATCAGAACAGAGGGATCGGTATCGCGGAAGTCGATGAGAAGGTCGATCTCGTTATAAGCGATTCTCTGCGCGATCTGCTCTTCTCCGCCGTGGTCACCGGTGAGAAGGCGCTCGATATGGAGACCGGTCGCTTCGGAAATATACTTTGCCGTAATACTTGTCGCATAGAGGTTATGTTTGCAGAGTATTCCACAGTAAGCGGTGCAAAATTCCGCCATCAACTCTTTTTTCTTGTCGTGTGCAACAATAGCTATTTCCATTTATATCAGTCCTTTCGCAATGAATTTTTATTTAAGAATAAAGCAGTTTTCTTCTCTTCTTTTCGGGGAGGTATGACATGATCGGTATACGCTCACCGCAGATCCTGCGCGAAGTTTCATCAAAAGCCTCGCGGACCTTTTCGCGGTCGCGTCGCATCTCGTAGGCAAGTTTGCCCGAGATCTGAGCCTTTTCAAGATCTCCCGAATCGGGAATAACTCCGATAAGCGGAACGTGGGTGCGGTCGATCAGCCAATTAAGCCCGGGGCTCGTCCCGTCAAGAACGCTCTTTTTGTCGTATCTGTTTATGATGAGGTACTGCTCTTTTACGCCAAGGTCCTCGAGCTGATAGCCCGTCTTTTCGGCACCGCGCACGGTGGTCGGCTGATGCGACGTTACGATAAGCGCGGCATCCGCGGCGGGGGCAACCAGAGGAAGAGTGCCGTCAAGCGCACCGGGGGTATCTATAAATACGTATTCGCAGAAGAATTCGCGAGCCGCAGCCATAACTGCTTCTTTGAATTCTTCGGGGGTGAATTCATCCTTTTTGATATGCGGCGCCGAGATAAAATTCAGCCTTTCCTCGCGGAGATCCTGCATAACAGTTTTAGAAGCCGTGGCGCGCCCGCAGACAAGATCGCAGATGTCGAAAAACACGTTTTCCTCATATCCGAGGATCAGATCGAGCGAGCGGTTTGAAAAATCGCAATCGACCAAAAGGACTCTTTTTCCGCTTGCGGCAATCGAAAAAGCAATATTTGCGGCGACGGTGGATTTTCCGACACCGCCCTTGCAAGAGGTGATAAGAAAAGTCTTTATGCCCTTATTTGAACGGCTCTCCATTTTATCCCCTCCGGTAAAAAATATATATATTATTATATCATACTTTCGGTGTAAATGTCAATCGGAATTAAAAATATTTTTAACGTGTTTTTACCTTTTTATGTATTATAATGGTCGATTTTGTCAAAAAAGCAGGCTGTTCGCTTGGAACAGCCTGAAAAATATCAATCGGGGTAAATAGCTCTGCAACCGCCGATAAGTTTCGGGCGGGTGCGGGCGCAGGTGATGGTTGCGTTTCCGATCTTGGAAAGACTGACACGAACCGGCACGGCGACAGCCTTGAGATGCATTCCGATGAGGGTAAGACCGATGTCTATACCCGCATGAGCAGAAATACTTTCAACCGCTGCGGGGGAATCAAACTCTCCCCAGACCTTTGTAGCCCAAGATCCGCCGGCGTGGGGATGGGGCATGACGCAGACCTCGGGAAGATCGTACTTCTCAAGGCACTCGCGCTCGACGATCAGCGCGCGGTTGAGATGCTCGCAACACTGCGCGGCGAGGTATATTCCCTTTTCGTCAAGAATGGGCTTTACAGCCGCAAATATAGCCTCGGCAGCTTCCGCAGAGGAATCCTTACCTATCCTTCCGCCCGCAACCTCGGAGGTCGAGCAGCCGATGACGAGGATATCGCCCTTTTTAAGATTCGCCTCGGCAAGAAGCTCGCTGAGAACGACCTCCGCCTCGTGCTTGACTTTATCGAAAAATTCGCTCATTGTGATCAACCGTTGTAAGCAGCCTCGTCGCAGAATACGTAAACGTTCTTATGCGAACGAAGGAGAGTAACGGGTGCGTTTGTAGTGTACTTTCCGCTGAGGAGAGCCATGAGAGCGTCGTGCTTTTCCTTGCCCGAAACTACGAGAACGATGCACTCTGCGGAGAGGATGCCGTCCATACCCATAGTGATCGCGTGGCGTGGAACGTCATCGCGGGTCTCAAAGAAGCGGGAGTTTGCGTCGATGGTGCTCTCGCAGAGGGAGGTCAGATGGGTAGCGCCGATGAGCTCTTCGCCGGGCTCGTTGAAGCCGATGTGGCCATTGCGTCCAACACCGAGAAGCTGAATGCCGACACCGCCCGCAGCGGCGATCTTTGCATCATATTCCTTGCAGAAGGTCTCGGGGTCCTCGCACTTTCCGTCGGGAACGAAGGTGTTTGCCTTGTCGATATTAACGTGATCGAAAAGGCGGTCGTTCATAAAATAGCGGTAGCTCTGCTCGTGGGTGGGCTCGATGGGATAGTATTCGTCAAGGTTATAGGACTTGATGCCGGAGAAATCGATCTTGCCCGCCTTGTTATCCTCGATAAGGCAAGAGTAGATGCCTTCGGGGGAAGAACCGGTTGCAAGTCCGAGAATGCCGGTGGGATTCTCTCTGATGTAGTCGGCAAATACGTCTGCCGCGCGGCGCGACATTTCGTCGTAATCTTTACAAATGATAACTCTGTTTTCGGTAAGCATTTTGGGTGTACCTCTTTCATAAAAATGTTATTAGTTATATTATACTCGCTTTTGAGAACAAATTCAAGTCTTTTTTGAATTTATTCTCAAAAAAAGAACCGACTCCTTGCGAAGTCGGTTCGATTTTTAAGTTTTCAGAATTATTCAGCGTCTGCAGCCTCGTCAGCGTAGCCGTCATCAACGTCTGCGCCGGTCTCTTCCTCAAGGAGAGCCTTGATGGAGAGGCTTACTCTCTGCTGCTCGTCGTCGATCTTGGTGATCTTAACAGAAACGGTCTGACCGGAAGCGAGGACATCGGCGGGATTGTCAACGCGGGTGAGAGCGATCTGAGAAACGTGGATAAGACCGTCAACGTCATCGGTGATCTTAGCGAAAGCGCCGTAGGACATAATGTTCGAGATGGTTACATCAAGAACGTCGCCCTCAGCGTACTGAGCCTTGAATACCTTCCAGGGATGAGTCTCCTCGGTCTTATAACCGAGAGTGATCTGCTTCTTCTCGAGGTCGAAGGACTTAACGAATACGGTAAGCTCGTCGCCGATATTGAGAATATCTGCGGGCTTATGTATAGGCTTCCAGGACATCTCTCTCTTGTGAAGCATACCGTCTACTCCGCCGAGGTCGATGAATGCGCCGTACTCGGTCATTCCTCTTACCTTACCGGTGTAGTACTTGCCCTCTTCGATCTCTGCCCAGAAAGCAGACTCGAGAGCCTTTCTCTCTTCTCTTGCGGATGCACGGATGGAACCGACAGCGCTCTTGCCCTGACCCTTGAGCTCGATAACCTTGAACTTAACGGTCTGGCCAACGAGAGTAGCGAGATCTCCGCCCTTGGGAACTGTGGTCTGCGATGCAGGTACGAAAATTCTTGCGCCGTAGAGCTTGATAACTACGCCGCCCTTGACAGCCTCGGCAACAACACCCTCAAGGTTCTCGCCGCTTTCCTTGGCATCAACGATGATGTGCCAATTCTTGTCAAGATCTGCGCGCTTTTTGGAAACGGTTGCGCATCCGTCAACATCGCTGACGCGGATAACAAATACATCTATCTCGTCACCGATCTTGTACTCGGAACTCAGCTTCAGAGAAGCATCGTCGGATATCTGATCGGCGGTCAGTATGCCGGTAACTTTTGCGCCGAGGTCGAGTTTGATCTCAACGTCGTTTACCGCAATAACGGTACCGGTAACGGTGTCTCCTGAACTTAAAGTTTTGATTGCTGAGTCGAGCATTTCGTCAAAGCTGATTTCTGCCTTGTCGAGTTTGATTTCGCTCATTTTGTTGTATACCTCCTCTATAATGCCGCCGGGCGTTGATGCACCTGCGACAATCCCCACTTTTTGTGGGATGCTCGGAATTGATCCGTCAAGCTCTTGCGGCTCGGAAATGCAGATCGTATTTTTGCAATTCTCCCTGCAGATCGCGTAAAGCTTCGCTGTGTTTGAGCTGTCGCGTCCGCCGATGACAATGACTGTCTCGCACGCTTTTGAGAGCTCTTCCGCTTCAAGCTGCCGAATTTCCGTAACATTACATATTGTATCAAAAATTTTGACGTTTGTATATAGTTTTTTGATAACATTTAATGAATATTTCCACTCTGTTAACTTTTGAGTGGTCTGCGCCGCCATTACGGGCACAATTTTGCTATTAATTGGTAATTTTTTATTCTTTGCTGCTTCTTCGATCTCCTGCGCGGTCGAGAAGACGAAGCTCTGTCCTTCAAAATAGCTGACGATGCCGATCACTTCGGGGTGACTTTCGGCGCCGAGAAGGATGAAGATGGGCTCCTCCCCTTCGGCTTCGGGCTTCGAATTTTCCGCAGCGATCTTGTGGATCTTTTTAACGTAAGGACAGGTGCAATCGACGAAGGAAAATCCGCTGTACTTTTCTGAAAGCGTGGTAAGAAGCTCGCTTGTTTGCTTCGTCACGCCGTGGGCGCGGACAAACACCGTCACGGGGCTTCCCGTTTCGGTCGAGGCAGCTAACTGCTCAAGCTCCTCGATGCTCGTAACGCCGACACCCGCCGCCGCAAGCTGTGCGTTATACGTATCGTTATGTATAAGTTTGCCGAGGGTAAAAATGCGGTCGCCGTCGCGGGCTGCTATCTTTTCCGCGATCATATCCGTGGCGCGCTTGACACCGAAGCAAAAGCCCGCGTGCTTGGCTACCGTTATTTCGTGTCGGTTCATTTCGATTCCTCTTTTCCGAGCGCGATTATGCGGTCGAAAATATATTGGGTGACAGCTCTCGAATCGCCCTCAAGCTCTCCGCCCTTTGTGTATTCCTCGTAGGGTATCGGTTCGCCGATGATGAGCTTGATCTTTCTGAACGCCTTGATGCGGTATTCCTTGGTCTTTATGTGGATGGGAAGAACGCTCACCTTTGCTCTTGACGCGATAAGTCCTGCGCCCGCTTTGATGGGCGTGGTTTCGGGATCGACTCCCGCGCGGCGTGTTCCCTGGGGGAACATACCGACGCAATAGCCTTCCTCAAGCATCTTGATGGTCTTGATGATAACATCCGCGTTCGCACCCTGTCTGTCGATCGGATAGGCACCGAGCTGAGTTACGAGCCAGCCGAGAAAAGGAACCTTGAAAAGCTCCTTCTTTGCCATAAGGCGGGGCTGATGCTTTTTGAGCACCGCACAGATAAGCACGGGATCGAGAACGGAAATATGATTCGCGCAGACGAGGAGACCGCCATCTTCAAGCGGAGGCTCCTTTTTTCTTGTCTTGCAGGAGATGCAGAAAATAAGTCTGACAAGCCCCGCGAGCAGAAAATGAAGAAAAGCGTAAAGCTTACTTTTCATACTGCACCTCCGAGATGCCGAGCTTGTCCTTCACGATCTCGAGGAGCTTCGCCAGCGACTGCTCGGGGGTATAGCCTGTATTATTGAAAAGAATGGCGTCATCCGCAGGCTTCAGAGGTGCGATGGCGCGGCTCGAGTCGCGGTCGTCACGCTCCTTGATGTCTGCAAGGACTTGCTCGTAATCGGCAGCCTGTCCCTTTTCGATAAGCTCATTGGTGCGGCGCATCGCTCTTTCCTCGGGCGTAGCCGTGAGGAATACCTTGAGCTGTGCATCGGGCAGAATTACGGTTCCGATATCTCTGCCATCCATAATGACGTTGTTTGCATCGGCAATGCTTCTCTGCATATCAAAGAGATACTCTCTGACTGCGGGGATAGCCGAAACCGCGGATGCGTAGTGCGAGATCTCATGCTCGCGGATGCGATCGCCGAGGAACTCACCGTCAAGGTACATATCCTGACATCCGCTTTCAAACTTTGCCTCTACCTTGATACTTCCGAGCATTTCGGTTACCGCGGGTGCGTCATCGGGCGCGATGCCTCTCTCTCTCGCGGCAAATCCTACCGTGCGGTAGATTGCTCCGGTATCAACGTAAGCAAAATCAAGCTTCTTTGCGAGTGCTTTTGCAAGGGTGCTCTTGCCCGCGCCGCCGGGGCCGTCAATGGCAATTTTGAGCGTTGTTTTTTTGTCCATCATAATATAAGACTCCAAAAATCATAAAAAGTTTCACATATTTTCGTTTGTTTACAGAATATTTAACTATTCCGATCAAAATGCAAAGTTAGCGCTATCGTTTGGCAACGGCATTTCCAGCAAGGAAAGCGGTCGACCAGGCGATCTGCAGATTATAGCCACCCGTGTATCCGTCCACGTCGATTATCTCGCCCGCGAAATAAAGCCCCTCGCAGATCTTCGATTGCATCGTTCGGGGGTCGATCTCATCGGTCGGAATACCGCCGCGAGTGATGATCGCCTCACTTATCGGGCGCAGACCCGAGATCGGAACGCGGAAGGCTTTGAAGGTCGCAACCATCTTCCTTCGCATCTCCTTGGTGATCGAATGCACCTTGGTATCGTGCGGAATGCCCGTCATTTCGATAAAGGGCAGGATCATTTTGCTCGGCAGAAGATCGCCGAGTGCATTTGCGAGATCGCGGTTCTTGTATTTTGAGAAATCCGAAAGCAGGCGCGCGTCGAGAGTTGCCTCATCAAGCGCGGGCTTCAGATCGAGCAGAGCGTCATACTTATCGGGAGTCACTTTCAGGAGTCGAGCCGAGGCGGAAAGCGCCATCGGACCCGTCAAGCCGAAATGGGTGAACATTATCTCGCCGAAGTCATCGTATACCTTCTTACCGCTTGCTCTTTCAACGATCGTGAGCGCGGTATTTTTCAGCGAAAGTCCTTGCATCGAGGGGCAGAGCTTGCCCGGGCAGACGAGTGGAACGAGAGATGCCGTCAATGCAGTCGGATGATGTCCGAGTGCTTCGGCAAAACGGTGACCGTCACCGGTCGAACCCGTTCGAGGATAGGAAACGCCTCCGGTCGCAAGAATGACGCGGTCAAAATCGCGCGGCTTTTCGGCGTGAGTCATATGAACGGTAAATATACCTTTTTCCTTTGTAATACTCTTGACAGCACCGCCGACAACGGTTACTCCCGAATACTCAAGATCGCGCACAAGTGCATCGACGATGTCGCGCGCCTTATCAGACTCGGGAAAAACGCGGCGGCCGCGCTCGACCTTTGTGGGTACTCCGAGATATTCGAAATGCTCGATAACGCGGCTTGGCGGAAATGCCGAATAGGCGGCATAAAGAAAGCGCGGATTGCGCGGAATATTTTCAAGAAATTCGTCACGAGTGCAATCGTTTGTGACATTGCATCTTCCCTTGCCCGTTATGGCAAGCTTCCAGCCCATTTTTCCGGGGCCGTTTTTTTCATAAAGAGTGACCGAAGCACCCGCATACGCGGCAAAGGCGGCGGCTGCCATGCCGGCAGCGCCGCCGCCTATTACGGCTACGCGAATATTATCGGTAGTAATTGCAGAATTATTCATACCAAATTTTACGACCCCGCATTATTCATGCGCCTTGTCGTAGACCTCGTATTCATCCCAGATTTTTTCAAGCTTGTCAAAGCGGACTCTGATGTCATCCATCTTCTTGCGAGAAACCGCAACGATGATGGCGTTAATGATCGAAAGCGGAGCAACGAGCGAATCGACGAAGGAAACAAGGTCGCTTCTTGCCAGAAGAAGCTGATCTGCCATTCCCGCTATCGGCGACTGATGGCTGTCGGTCAGCGATATAACGTCGGCGCCCGCATTGTGTGCGTATTCAACTGCGTTGACGATCCTCTTGGAATATCTCGGGAAGCTGATGGCGATCATAACGTCATTCGGCCCGATGGACATAATCTGCTCAAACATTTCGCTGCCCGAAGTTGTCTGGACGAATTTGACGTTGTCGAAGATCATGCGGAAATTGAAATTCAGAAATCCCGCAAGCGATGAAGACGAACGAACGCCGATGATGTATATCTTCTCGGCGGAAACGATCTTATCGACCGCAGCTTCAAATGCCTCGCGGTCGACCTCCTCGAGCGTTCTGCGGATCTTTTCGGCATCCGACATAAGGATCTTTTCAAGAACGTCGCCCTCGCCGATAAGCGAATTGGTGACCTCGACTCGCTGAACCGAAGTCAGCTTCATTCTGATAAGCTCCTGAAGCGATTTCTGCATTTCGGGATAGCCCTCGAAGCCGAGCTCGATTGCGAATCTTACGACAGTGGACTCGGAAACACCGACAAGCGCGCCCATCTTAGACGCCGTCATATACGCCGCTTTGTCATAGTGATCAAGTATATAATTTGCTATTCTTTTTTGTCCTTTGGAGAAGGTTGGCATACCTTCCTCAATCATTGCGATAAGGTTGCGTTTCATATATCCTGCCTCCTGTTTCTTTCGCGCAGACTCTGGAGGTATTATAAACTATTTTAATCGGTTTGTCAAGTAAAATATCGTTGATTTTGCAACTTTTTGAAAGATTTCTTGCAAAATTTCCAAATCATTGCGTAAAACAGACTATAATTCGGCTTACACCGATGCTTTTTTTGCAGCCACGGCTGCATCATACTCTCCAAGAGCCTTTATGGTCGATTCGATATCCGAGGGGTAGTGATACACGCCTCCGTGGCGGATCATATGCGTCTCGGCGCCTCTTCCTGCGAACATAATGACGCTGTCACCGATACCAGCAAACACGGCACGGCGAATGGCATCGCCGCGAAGCTCCTCAACGTCGAAGGGACATCCGAGAGCCTCGAGATGGACGGTTATCTCACGAGCAATTTTCTCGAAGGGCTCGTCTGCGGGGTCCTTTTCGCAGATGACGGCATAGTCACAGCAAGAGCCAACTATCTTTCCGACTTCCTCACGCCTGTTTTGCGATTTTGAGCCGTGAAGACCGAAGCACGCGATCTTCTTACGGTCGGGATATGTGCGGCAAACGTATTCGCAAAGAGTTTCAAAGCTGTTCTTGTTATGGGCGTAGTCAACGATCACGATGACCTTTTCATCCTCGCTCTTGAAGACCTGCATTCTGCCCGCGGTGCGCGCGACGGCAAGAGCCTTTTCCATAGCCTCGGGCGGAATTCCGACCGCGTAGGTCATGGCAATAGCGCAAAGGGCGTTCTTTACGTTGAACTCGCCGGGCATTGTGATCTTCATTGTTCTTTCCCACAGAGGAGTCACTACTTCAAAATAAATTCCGTCAGAGCGGGTTTCGATAGACTTGCAGTATATCGTGTCGCTTTCGTGCGAGCCGAATGTGATAACGGGCACTCTGTCGCCGATGTAATCAAGCATAATATCACTCTTTGGATCATCGGCATTGACGCAGGCAATGCGGCAGTTATCGAAGAGCTTGAGCTTTGAATAGAAATAGTCCTCAAAAGTGGGATGCTCGACGTCGCTTATGTGGTCGTTGTCGATATTGGTAAAGCCCGCAACGTTGAAGGTGACCCATTCGACTCTCTGATATTTGAGCGCCTGAGCAGAGACCTCAACAACGTAATTTTCGATACCCGACTTCACGGCATTTGCGAAATGACGCCATACGTCGGGGGATTCGGGGGTGGTGTTGGTCGATTCAAAGCGTTCGATACCGTCGTAGGTATCTATCGTTGACATAAAACCGCATTCGCGTGTACCGGTATCCGCGGCATAGGTATCAAGAATTTCTTTAAGATAGTAAGAAGTCGTCGTCTTCCCCTTTGTACCGGTTACAGCAAAAGTTGTAAGGTCGGTTTGCGGATCGCAATAGAACATTCTCGAGATGAGAGCCATAGCCGTGCGGATGTCGCTGACGGCAATATACTTTTCTCTGCCCGCAATGATCCTGTCGCTGATATATGCAACCGCGCCCTTCTCTATCGACGAGAAGAGATATTCCTCCTTAAAATGAACGCCCTTGGCGATAAAAAGCGTGCCGGGAGTGACCTTTCTTGAATCAAAGGTGAGGTTTGTGACCTCGGTTTCCGCATAGGAATCCCACATATCGGTGCCCATCAGCAAGCCCGAATTATCAAGAGCTTCAATAAATTCGCGTATAGTATAAATCTTATTTATCATTTGCTTTATTCCTTTTTTAGATAAATCAAATTAATTATATCACTTTTCCGAAAGATTTGCAATAGCAGTCGGCAAAAATCAGTAAAGAAAAAAGCAAGTATCTAAAAATCAACAAAATATGAAAAAAATATTTCAAATTTTACTTTACTTTTGTCGAAAAATATGATATTATATAGAAAGAACCCGAAGCGCACGCCAAAAGCTTCGGTAATTTTTAGGAGGATTTCGCATGCAACTCATCTACAATGTCAAAGATAAGCCGAAATTCGGTCAGCTTATCGTCTTCGCGATCCAGCAGCTTCTCGCCATTATGGCAGCAACCATCGCCGTTCCCGCAATCGTCGGCAACGGAATGACCGCTTCCGCAGCTCTCTTTGGTGCAGGCGCAGGTACCATCATCTACCAGCTCTTCACCAAGTTCAAGAGCCCCGTATTCCTCGGTTCTTCTTTCGCATTCATCCCCTCGATGCTCGCAGCCTTTGCCGGCGGCGTTTCCATGCAGCTCGGCTTCCTCGGTCTTCTGACCGGTGCGCTCAGCGCAGCTCTCGTTTACGTTATCATCGCTCTCGTCGTCAGATTTGCGGGCGTAAAGTGGATCAACACCCTTATGCCTCCCGTCGTAATCGGCCCCACAGTCGCACTTATCGGTCTTTCGCTTGCCGGTGCGGCTGTTAAGGACGTATTCTCCTACGGCCCTCAGGATGCAAACGGCGCGTTCATTATGTCCACCAACATCTGGGTATCCTTCATCTGCGCTATCGTTACCCTTCTCGTTGTAATCATCTGCTCGACCTACGGTAAGAAGATGGTCAAGCTCATTCCCTTCATCATCGGTATCCTTTCCGGTTATGCAGTCGGTATGATCTTCACCCTTATCGGCATTGCAACCGAAAATCCCGCGCTTCAGATCGTTGATTTTTCTCCCTTCAATGCTCTCGTTGCAGAAGGTGTGGGACTTTCAACATTCCTTGCAGTTCCCGAATTCACCTTCCTCACCGCTCTGAAGGGCACGGGCGAATTCAGCGTTTCCTATCTTGCAACCATCGTAGTTGCTTACGTTCCCGTTGCTTTCGTTGTATTCGCTGAGCACATCGCAGACCACAAAAACCTTTCTTCCATCATCGGATCCGACCTTCTTGAAGAGCCCGGACTTCACAGAACTCTTCTCGGTGACGGTGTAGGCTCTTTTGTAGGCTCCATATTCGGCGGCTGTCCCAACACCACTTACGGCGAGTCTGTCGGTTGTGTTGCTATCACCAGAAACGCATCTGTTATCACCATCACCGTTACCGCTATCATGTCTATGGTAGTTTCCTTCATCTCCCCCTTCGTTGCATTCCTCGATTCGATTCCCGGATGCGTAATGGGCGGCGTTTGCATCACCCTTTACGGCTTCATCGCAGTTTCGGGTCTCAAGATGATCCAGAAGATCGACCTCGAGCAGAACGCAAACCTCTTCACCGCTTCGGTAATCCTTATCACCGGTATTGGCGGCATGGCAATGGCTATCGGTAAGGTAACCATCACCGCTATTGCTTGTGCTCTCATTCTCGGTATCATCGTAAACCTTATTCTTAATAAGGCGAGAAAATAATAATATCACATAAAATAACGGTCAGCCGATGGCTGACCGTTATTTTATTCTGCAAACCTCGCAAAATACGCCTTCGGATGCCCGCAGGTGGGGCAATGCTCGGGGGCGTTTTCGGCGCCGATAAGCTGACCGCAGGCAAGGCAGATCCAAGGCGTGTTTCCGTCCTCGGCAGTCTTGACGAAAGCGTTGCCGTCTGCAAGCTGCTTCTGATACTTGAGGTATCTTTCCTCGTGGCGGCGTTCGATCGCGGCTACTCGCTCGAATCTGCCGGCGATCTCGTCAAAGCCCTCTTCCTTTGCGGTTTCGGCAAATTCGCGGTACATCTTGTCCCATTCGAAATGCTCGCCGTTTGCGGCTACCTCGAGGTTCTTTTCGCTCTCGTCCATACCTCCGAGAAGTGTGAACCAGATCTCTGCGTGCTCGGCTTCGTTTCTCGCGGTTTCCTCAAAGATCTGCGCGACCTTCTCAAATCCGTCCTTTCTTGCCTTGCTTGCAAACCATGTGTAGCGAAGATGCGCCTGCGACTCGCCCGAAAGCGCGGTATGGAGATTCTCCTGAGTTTTTGTGCCTTCAAGTCTGTCTTTCAGAGGTGTAGGTGCGGGAACTGTTGCGTTCATTATAAAAATCCTCCTGATTTGAATTCAAGAGGATTTTTGACAAATATTAACCACTGTTATTCAATTGAAATGTCAATTTATTTTTTATTTATTTTGTATTTTTTCAGTCCACATATACCAAATGCAATCAAGGATATTGCCGCACCCTGAACCAACATTTTTATTTCCGGATAATTGATTTTATCGAACGCTATCATATTAGCGATATTGAACGTAGCATAATCTGCGAGCATATACATAATGCCGAAAATCAACGGTGAAAGATACTTCCACTTGCCCCAATAATTGTTTTTGGCTATCATTAGGGAAAGAATGAATGTTGTAACGGGAAGCACAATGCATTGAAAGATAATACTGTATTCCATAGCGTTTCCCAAACTATTAAAAAGCCAAAAGACCATGATGGAAAATGCCCAAACAACCAGATAAGTGGTCAGAATGATAATCTTTGACAGTTTGTTTTTGCTTTTGACAGTGTTGGTACTCTCTTCGAGATATTCTATGTAGTCTGACATTGGTGTTTCCTCCTTCTCTTTCAAAAGGTGGTCAAGGCTGACTGAATACAGATCACTCATCTTTATTACACTGACAATATCAGGGTACGTTTTCCCGTTTTCCCAATTCGATACTGTCTGCCTGCTTACTTCAAGAGCTTCGGCAACCTGCTCTTGGGTAAGCTGTGACTTTATTCGTGCTTCTTTGATTTTTGATCCAATATCCATAACAATCCACCTTTCTTTGACTATATTATACTCCAAATTCACACATATGTCTATCAAAACTCTTTTACAATCGGAAATTTCAATGTAAAAAAGCTTTTACATAGCCAAAAAGCTGCCCATCAAGACAGCCTTTTGAAATATTCACTCGCAAGTATCGAACAATATCCAACGTCAAAGTACTCGCCGCGGTTAAGGAGCGACTGACGGCGGACGCCTTCAAATTTCATACCGACCTTTTCCATCACTCGGCGCGAGACCTCGTTGCCGACGATGTATCTTGCCTCGATTCGGTTGAGCTTCAGCTCGAAAAATCCGAATTCAAGCACACGCGCGAGAGCTTCGGGCGCGATACCTCTGCCGCGATATTCGGGATTAATGACGTAGCCGACCTCTGCAGCATTGTTATCGTAATCAAATCGAGTGAAGCCGCAGGTGCCGATCATTTTCTCACGGTATTCCCCATCGGCGCACCAGATAAGCGCCCAATCGAAGAATTCGCCGTTTCGGTAACATTTGCCGATAAATTCGAGATAGTCCTTCGTGTACTCTCTCGAAGGATGCGGCTGCCAGGTGAGATAGCGCGTGACGTCCGCACGGTGCGCGTATTCAAACATATCGTATGAGTCTATCGGCTTCATCGCGCGCAAAGTCAACCGGCGCGTCATAAGCGTGGGAATGCGGGTGAAGACTCGTTTTACAGTTTTTTGTAACATAGACGCTCGTCCTTTGGAAGTGTAAAGTGAAAAGTGATAAGTGTAAAGTTAAGGAAAATTTCCTCACTGCGTTCGAAAATTATTATTAATTGCTTTTTGAGCAAAGCGAAAAAAGCTTCCATAACTTTTCACTTTACACTTTACACTTTTCACTTTGGTTTACCAATTATCGCTTCCGTCCTCGGGGATAACTTCCTTGACGGCGGCGATGGCGCACTCGATCATCGAGTCATCGGGCTCTTTGGTGGTGATGTGCTGGAGCCATACGCCGGGGGCGGAGATTATTTTTGTAAAGAGGTTATCGTGTCTGCCCGCAAATCGGATAAGCTCGTAGCCGATCCCCATGATGAAGGGCAGAGTGATCAGACCGATGCCGGTTCTTGCAACGATGTTGAGGATCTTATGATCTACGATAGTTGCGGGAATGAACATATTGACAACGATAGAAACAAGAAGCATAAGGATCAGGAATGATGTACCGCATCGGGGATGGAATCTTGACTGACGGCGGACGTTTTCAACGGTGAGCTCAAGTCCCTGCTCGTAGCAGAAGATGGTCTTATGCTCTGCGCCGTGGTACATAAAGGTACGCTTGATGTCCTTCATAAGTGTAACAGCCGCCATATATGCGACCATTATTGCGATCTTTACAACGCCCGTGATAGCCGCGCGGATGAGGTTGAACCAATAGCCCTCTCCTTCAAGCGAGGGGAACGCCCAGGTGATAAGCTCGTAGATCGATTCGGGAAGGACCTTGAATAGCAGGAGTGCGAGTCCAAGACCGAGCACAAGCGCGACGACCATAACGCCCGTCATCATACCCGAGGTATCCTTCTTCTCTTCCTTGGGTGCGGAAGCGGGTTCCTCAGCGGGTGCTTCTTCCTTGACCTCTGCGGACTTCTCTGCAGCTTCGCGCTCTGCGAGTTCCTCAACGGTGATGCCGAGCTTCTTTGCGCGCTTTTCGGCTCCCTTAGCCGCTTTCTTTTCTGCCTTTTCTCTTTCTTCCTCTTCGATAGCCTCGTCAAGTCCGGAAAGCTCTGCCGAGCGCATCATTGCGGAATAACCGACGACCATTGAATCGATGAATCCGACAACGCCGCGCACGACGGGCCATTTGAGGAATCCCTTGCGGTCTGCGCTTTTGAGGTCCTTTACCTCGACAACCATCTCGCCGTCGGGGCGTCTTACCGCCATTGCGCTCTTTTTCGGACCGCGCATCATTATGCCTTCAAGCAGAGCCTGACCGCCGATGGAGGTCTTCTTCATCGGGCAGGATGCGTTTTCATTTTTATTGCTCATATCTTAAATTCCTTTAATTTAATTGATATTTAATTATATCCCATATTTGTGAATTTGTAATGAACACTTTATCCTAATAATAAAAAAACAGAGCCGCTCGGATGCGGCTCTGTAAAAGTTTATAGTAATCGGAAATCAAAACTCGATCTTAAGCTGTCCGCCAAGCTCTGCGTTGTGCTTGTCGATAAGAGCGTGGATCTTCTTGACTGGGTCGAGGATGAGGCTGATCGACTCATCGTGGTTGAGGGTATCGATGATATAGGAAACATACTTGCACATGCTTACCTCAACGTACCACTCCTTCTCTGCGAGAGCAGGATCGTTATAGATAAGGTTGGTGGTGAAGATCTTGTCGATGATTCCGTCAGCATAAGCCTGATCGAATCCCTCAAGACCGTTGGTGAAGAGTCCGAAGGTAGCAAATGCATAGATCCTCTTTGCGCCGCGCTTCTTGATCTGCTTTGCAACATCGAAGAGCGAGTCGCCCGAGGAGATCATATCGTCAACGATGATAACGTCCTTACCGGTGAGATCCTGACCGAGGTATTCGTGTGCAACGATGGGGTTCTTGCCGTTTACGATACGGGAATAGTCACGTCTCTTGTAGAACATACCGACGTCAAGTCCCGCAACCGAGGAGAAGAACATACATCTGCCCATAGCACCCTCATCGGGAGAGATGATGATGAGCTGTTCCTTATCAAAGGAAATGTCGGGAACTGCCTTGACAAGCGCCTTTACCATCTGGTATGTAGGGCGGTAGTTATCAAAGCCGATAAGAGGAACTGCGTTCTGCACGCGGTCATCGTGTGCATCAAAGGTGATAAAGTTCTTAACGCCGTAGAACTCAAGCTCGCGGAGCATCATAGCGCAGTCAAGCGACTCGCGGTTGGTTCTCTTATGCTGTCTGCCCTCATAGAGCATGGGCATGATAACCGAAATACGGCGCGCCTTACCCTCAATGGCACCCACGATACGCTTAAGGTCAGCGAAATGCTCGTCGGGGGTCATGGGAATGTCAGAGCCTCTCATCTTATATGTGACACCGTAATTAAAGGGGTCGCAGATGATCATAATGTCAAGACCTCTGACAGACTGCTTGAGAAGTGCCTTTGCCTCGCCCGAACCAAAACGGGGGCAATCGACTTCTACGAGATAGGATTCATCGGTACCTCTGCGTTCTCTTAGATAGTTGTCAACGCGGTCGGCAAAAGCCTCACATCCTCGCATGGCAATTATGCCAAGCTTACCATATACTTCTTCCTTCATTTTGACTCCTTTTAGTCCGAATATTTAGTTGATATGTTATTATACCATATTATTTGCAAATGTGCAAATACTTTTTTCGATTTTTTTGCAAAAATCAACAACTTTTTTGTTTTTTCTTTATATTACTTCTTTTTTCATCATATCCAGCCGACGGTTTTCATCAAAAATACGCCGAGGAAGATGGTTAAAATGCACATAAGTGTGGAAAGCAGGAGAATCTGCCCCGCGAGCTCATAGTCGCTTTTCATATTTTTTGCCATAATATAGCTGCTGACCGCCGAGGGAGTTCCAAAGACGATGAAGGTTATGAGCAGCTCGTTTCCTCTGAAGCCGAGAAGATATGCCGCCGCAACGCCGATTATGGGATGGATCACGGTCTTGATCACCGAGGTCACGGTTGCAAGCGTGATATTTCCCTTGAGAGTTGAGAAGGAAAATCCCGCGCCGAGGCTTACCAGCGCGAGCGCCGTTGCCGAGTTGGCAAGGTAATTGACCGAGGTGTTTATTACCGTGGGAAGCTTAATGCCGAAAAACATAAACGGAAGCCCGATAAGAACGGCGATGATAAGGGGATTCTTGATCGTGTTGAGGAGTATTTTACCTATATTGATCTTTTTCTTCTCTCCCCCCTCTTCGGTGGGCATAAAAATCGTAAGAACGATGACCGAAAGGACGTTATACATCAGGATAACGAAAGGCATCGTGATCGCATATCCCGCAAGCGCCGCAGGACCTTCCACCGTTCCCGCGTAGATATTCGTGATGAATACAACGCCGAGGATCGAGGAATTCGAGCGGAACATACCCTGCACCGATGCGCCGACGCGGGCGGGAGCCTTAACTGTAAGATGTGTAATCACCGAGAAAAGCGTACAGGTGCATACAAGCATTATCGAGGTGAACAAAGGCAATCTCATAAAATTGCCCGCGTTACTGAGATCCGCGTCAACGATCTGAACAAAGATCAGCGCAGGCAGGGCGATATCAAAGACAAACTTATCCGCTCCCGAATAAAAGAAATCGGGAAGGAGCTTGATCTTTTTGAGCAACATTCCGAGAAGGGTCAGTACCAGGACGGGAGTTACAGTATTTAGACTGAGTATCAAATTATCAAACATTTCATTTCTCCCTTATTTTCTGTCGATCAGACGCAGATAATAGTCAAGGTAAGAATCGTATTCACTCTTATTGCCGCGAGGGAGATAAGTCTTCACAGGGAAAGACTTGCGGACGAGTTCGCGAGCTTCGGAGATACCCGAAACGAGTCCGTGTGCCATTGCCTGAACGAGAAGGTTACCGAGAGTGGTTGCCTCTGCGGGTCCCGCAACAACGGGCAGACCGCAGACGTCCGCCGTGATCTGCGAAAGAAGGGGATCCTTCGAGCCGCCGCCGACTATGTTGATCGAATTCGGCTTCTTTCCGGTAAGGGCGGCAATGTCGTCAACGGTATATCTGTAACAAAGTGCAAGGCTGTCGAAGATCGTTCGGATGATCTCGCCGATGCTCTCGGGCACGGGTTGACCGGTCTTACGGCAGTATTCCGCAATTCTCGCGGGCATATCGCCGGGAGGCATGAATACGGGATCATTTACATTAATAAATGAAACGAAGGGCTTGGTGTTCATAGCTTCTTCGGTCATACTGTCGTAAGTTACGTTCTTGCCCTCCGCCTTCCAAGCGCGGCGGCATTCCTGAACGAGCCAGAGTCCGACGTGGTTCTTGAGATAACGGATAGTACCGCAAGCGCCGCCTTCATTGGTATAATTACGACGTTCGCCTTCTGCACAAATGAGGGGAGCTTTCAGTTCACAGCCCATAAGCGACCAAGTGCCCGAGCTTATGTAGATGAAGTCATCGCTCTCGGCAGGGGTCGCAAAGACCGCGCTTGCCGTGTCATGCGAGGGGACGGTGATTAGCTTCATATCCGATGCAAATTCGCTCTTCACCTTACCGACTACCACGCCGGGATCGACGATCGGAGCAAACTTATTCTTTGAAATACCGAGTGCGGAAAGGATCTCGGGCGAGAAATCGCGCGTGTATGCGTCAACTATCGCACCCGTGGATGCAACGGTATATTCGCTGACCTGCTCGCCGGAAAGGAAGTAGCCAAAAAGGTCGGGCAGGAAAAGGATCTTATCCGTCTTCTCGAGTCTTTCGGGAGTGAACTTCTTCTCTGCCGCAAGCTGAAGAACGGTATTGAATTCAAGGTACTGAATACCCGTGATCTCGTAAAGTCTCGAAAGAGGCATAAACTGCGAGAAATACTCGCCGATGCCTCGAGTTCTTACGTCACGGTTGCTGTAAGGATCGCAAACGAGCTCACCTTTTTTATCAACCAGACCGTAGTCAACGCCCCAGGTGTCGATACCAACGCTCTGCGCGCCCATGGATGCGCCGAGTCGAGTCGCATTCTCAACCTCACGGCGAAGCATTGGAGCATCCCAGACGAGCATATCGCCCTTGTAGATCGGTTTATTCTCAAATCGGCAGATCTCCTCGATCGACATTTTTTCTCCGTCGAAAGTACCAATAAGACCTCTGCCGCTTCCGCCGCCGATGTCTATACCAAGCATTTTTATCTTGTTGTCGGACATTGTTTTACCTCCGAATATTTGTTTTTGATATAAATTTATCAGTAAAATACGAATATTATATTAATAAGCAAGTACGAACACAGCTTTCTTGGTGTCCCCTCATCACCCGCTGCGGCGGGAGCTTCTCCCAGGAGAAGCCTTGGGGTACTGATAGCTTCGCTTTGTACTCTATAACCTTCGTATTATTTATTTAATTGAAATTTGCCTTGGCAAATTTCTACCTTTGCATTCCGCTTTAGCGGAATATTTAGCCCGCGCGTAGCGCGTATTTAGCTTTTGCGTAGCAAAAATTTCATATTTCTCCGCAGGAGAAATATTTCACTCAAGGCGTAGCCTTGTTCCCCAGGCTTCTCCTGGGAGAAGCTCCCGCCGCAGCGGGTGATGAGGGGGCACCAAGAACACTATGTTCTCACTCACTGTATTAAAAATCAAAATCAACGCGGTATTATGAATTACTTCATTTCAACAACGGTAACACCGCCGTCGCCCTCGCCGTACTGACCTATGCGGAAATTTGCGATTCTGCTTTCGTGGCGGAGCTTATCCCAAAGAGCCGCGCGGAGTGCGCCGGTGCCCTTGCCGTGGATCAGGCGGCAGGTGCGAAGTCCTGCCAGCTGTACCTCGTCGAGGTATCTGTCGACCTCATACCAAGCCTCGTCGCCCGTCATTCCGCGGAGGTCGATCTCGTCGGAGCAGGAGCGACTGACGGTGGTCTTGGCAAATTCTTTGACCGTCTTCTTGTTCCCCTGCGAGTCGGTGACGGTGATGACGTCGTCCATCAGCTTGAGGTTCTTGACCTTTGTTTTGGTTCTGACGGGGCCGATCTGAACGCTTACGTTTCCGCTGCGGTCGGGATCGGAAATGACCGTGCCCTCCTGACCGATGTTCATCAGATAAACGGCATCGCCCTTCTTGAGCGGGCGCGGGAGAACGTAATCCTCGTCAATATTTTCGTCAACGGGATTGTATTTTTCCTCGTTGGCGCGCATGTGCTCGCGCACCTTCTTTCGAGCTGCATCAAGCTCCTCGCCGAGGCGCTCGCTGTCGCGTGCCTTGCGGACTTTGTCAAGCTGCGAGAAGACGTATTCGCTCGATATTCTTGCGCCCTCGACCATCTCGGCAGCCTTTTTCTGCGCGCGCTCGACTTCCTTTTCGGCAGTAGCGATCTTTTCCTTGATCTTTGCCTCTGCCTCGGTCTTGAATTTCTCATACTCGCGGCGCATATTTTCGGCTTCCTCGCGGTACTTTTCGGCATCTATGCGAGCCGCCTCGAGCTTGTCGATGACGTCCTCGAAGCGTCTGTCGTCCGAGCTTACCTCTGCAAGCGCACGGTCGATTATGTGCTTGGGAAGTCCGAGTCTTTCGGAGATTGCAAGCGCATTCGAGCGTCCGGGCGTACCAATGGTGAGCTTATATGTCGGGCGGAGAGTTTCTATATCAAATTCGCAGGATGCGTTCTTGACGCCGGGGGTGTTGAGCGCATAAGCCTTCAGCTCTGCATAGTGTGTGGTTGCCGCACAGATAGCACCGGCCGCGCGAACCTCGCTGATGACTGCGATCGCAAGTGCCGCACCCTCGATCGGATCGGTACCGACGCCAAGCTCGTCGAAGAGGACGAGGGCATCATCGCGGAGATCGTCAACGATCGAAACGATGTTGACCATGTGCGAGGAGAAGGTCGAAAGCGACTGCTCGATGCTCTGCTCGTCGCCGAGGTCAACGAGAACTCTGCCATAGATCGGCACGGTGGAATTATCGTCGCAGGGGATATGCAGACCGGATTGCGCCATAAGCGCGAAAAGTCCGAGAGTTTTAAGTGTAACTGTCTTACCGCCCGTGTTGGGACCGGTAATGACAAGGGTATCAAAATCACCGCCGAGGCGGATGTTTACGGGCACGACCTTTTCCTTCGGAATCAAAGGATGGCGCGCGCGGCGAAGCTCGGTTCTTTTGCTGTCGGAGGAAAGTTTAGGCTGCGAGCCGTTCATCTTGAAGGAAAGCTCGGCGCAGGCAAATACGAATGCAAGCTCGTCGATATTCGCGCCGTTGTAACGGATCTTATCCGAAATAGCCGCAACCTCGGAGGAGAAATCGTAAAGAATGCGCTCGATCTCGTGCTTTTCCTTTGCCTCAAGCTCGCGGATCTCGTTGTTTGCATCAACGACTGCGAGAGGCTCGATAAAGAGGGTAGCGCCTGTTGCGGATGCATCGTGAACAAGACCCTTGATATCGTTCTTGCACTCCGCCTTTACGGGAACGACAAAGCGCCCGTTACGGATGGTGACGATGTTCTCCTGCAGGCTCTTCGAGTATGCGCCCGTGGTGTATTTTGCAAGAATATCACGCACCTTTGCGGTGGTCTGACGGATCTTGCGGCGGATATTATAAAGCTCGGGCGAGGCTTCGTCAGCCATCGTTTCCTCGCTTATGATAGCGGTTCTGATTCTGTCCTCGAGCTTTTTGTCGGGGAGAAGACGTTCAAAGACCTCGTCAAGCACTGTCTCGAAACGGCGGTTTGTACGGCTGTAATCGAGAAGCACGCGGCTTGTGCGGAGGATGTCGGCAACGTCAAGCAGCTCGCGCTGTGTCAGCATCGCGCCCTTTTCGGCACGCTCGCAATGTGGAGTTATATCCTTGACTCCGCCGAATGCGGGCTGACCCTTCTCTGCCGCAAGTCTTTTTGCATCGGTCGTCCGCCTTTGCATATTGAGCACGCGGACGAGATCGGATTCGGGCATAAGCTCAAGTGCCGCGGCTCTCGCACCCTCTGTGCGTGCACAGTCGCAGAGCATCTGCCTGATCTTATCAAATTCAAGTAATTTTATACTTTTTTCGGGTAGGTACATCATTGTAAAAATTCCTATAACTCTAAAATGTGATTAATTATTTTAATTAATAATTGAAGCTCACTTGGTATTATTGGGCACAAACGGTGTCCCCTCATCACCCGCTGCGGCGGGAGCTTCTCCCAGGAGAAGCCTGAGGGGCTAACGCCTTGAGCTAAATATTTCTCTTTTAGAGAAATGCTAAATTTTTGCTATGCAAAAGCTAAATTTCCGCTTCGCGCAAGCTAAATATTCCGCTAAAGCGGAATGCAAAGGTAGAAAT
>JAZSOQ010000154.1:0-7806 GCA_045537015.1 Eubacteriales bacterium | reverse complement strand
GCCATTTCATCCGCGTTGCCGTGGTCGGCGGTGATGAGAGCGACTGCGCCTGCCTTGTCAACGGCTGCGAGAATACGCGCGAGCTGGAGGTCGAGGGCTTCCACGCCGCAGATGGTCGCTTCGTGGCTGCCGGTGTGACCGACCATGTCGCCGTTCGGGAAGTTCACGCGGAGGCAGTCGTACTTGCCGCTCTCGAGAGCTTCGATGAGGCGGTCGGTGATCTCTGCGCACTTCATCCACGGGCGCTGCTCGAAGGGAACGATGTCGGAGGGGATCTCCTCGTAGGTTTCGTATTCATCGGAGAACTTGCCGCTGCGGTTTCCGTTCCAGAAGTATGTTACGTGACCGTACTTCTGTGTTTCGGAGATCGCGAACTGCGAGATCTTCATATCAGCGAGGTATTCACCCATTGTGTTTGTAATTTCAGGCGGGGAAACAAGGTATCTGGAGGGAATGTGGAGGTCGCCGTCGTACTCGAGCATACCTGCGTATACTACATTGGGATGACGAACGCGGTCGAACTTGTCAAAAGTTTCGCCCTCGTCGAAGGTGCGGGAGATCTCAAGCGAACGGTCGCCGCGGAAGTTGAAGAAGATGAAGCTGTCGCCGTCCTCAACGGTACCGACGGGCTTGCCGTCCTTAGCGATAACGAATGCGGGAAGATCCTGGTCGATAACGCCGGTCTCTGCGCGGTAGGTCTTAACAGCTTCCTCAGCGGATGCGAACTGTCTGCCCTCGCCGAGAACGTGGGTCTTCCATCCGCGCTCAACCATCGACCAATCAGCCTCGTAACGGTCCATGGTGATCTTCATTCTTCCGCCGCCCGACGCGATGCAGATGTCGAGATCGTCGGAACGGAGAGAGGTAAGGAACTCCTCGAAGGGAAGGATGTAGTCGAGAGCCGAGGTCTCGCCTACGTCGCGTCCGTCAAGAAGGATGTGGATGCGGATCTTATTTACGCCCTCTTCCTTTGCGCGCACGAGCATAGCCTTGAGGTGGTCGATATGCGAATGTACGTTACCGTCGGAGAAGAGTCCGAGGAAGTGAAGAGTGGAGGAATTGGTCTTTACGTTGGAAATGAGAGTCTGCCAGGTCTCGGAAGCAAACATCTTGCCGCTTTCGATCGACTGGGTTACGAGCTTTGCGCCCTGAGCAAATACCTGACCTGCGCCGAGTGCGTTGTGTCCGACCTCGGAGTTACCCATATCGTCATCGCTGGGAAGTCCGACTGCCATACCGTGCGCCTTAAGGGTTACGCAGGGGTGGTTAGAGAGAAGCTTGTCAAGAGTGGGAGTGAATGCACGGCTTACTGCATTTGTGGGTCCTTCGGGAGCAATTCCGACACCGTCCATAACGATGGTCAGCACGGGACCCTTTACGGGAGAGTAAGCGGCTTTTTTGAGTTCTTTCATTGCAAAAATTCCTTTCGCTTATAGAAATTTATATTAACCTTATATAGTATACCTTTTTTTCGCGAAAAATCAAGTCTTTTATGTTAAATTAGAGGAATTTTTTTCATTCCGGAGAGAAATTTTTTCTAAAAATCAATTTATTAATAATCAAGTCATTGACTTAAGACGAAAAAGGGGGTATAATTATATAGTTAGATATTATTTACTTATCGAAAGGATGAATATAAAATGTCAGAATGCACACACAACTGTTCCACTTGCTCGGCAAACTGCTCCTCGCGTCAGCAGCCGCAGGATCTGCACGAGCCCGCAAATGCAAAGAGTAATATCAAGCACGTCATCGGCGTTGTCAGCGGCAAGGGTGGCGTAGGTAAGTCCCTTGTCACCTGTATGCTCGCCGTGCTCCTTCAGCGCAAGGGCTACAAGGTAGGCGTACTTGATGCAGATATCACCGGCCCCTCTGTTCCCAAGGCTTTCGGAGTCAAGAGCGAGGTCACCGGCAGCGAGGACGGAATGTTCCCGCCCGAGACCGAAAAGGGCATCAAGATGATGTCTGTCAACCTCCTTCTCGAGGACGAGCGCCGTCCCGTTATCTGGAGAGGTCCCGTTATCGCGGGCACCGTAAAGCAGTTCTGGAAGGATACCATCTGGGGCGACATCGACGTTCTTCTCGTTGACTGCCCTCCCGGAACCGGCGATGTTCCGCTCACTGTTTTCCAGAGCCTGCCCCTTGACGGAATCGTTATCGTTTCGAGCCCTCAGGAGCTTGTTTCCATGATCGTCGGCAAGGCTGCCAATATGGCAAATATGATGAATATCCCCGTTCTCGGACTTGTTGAGAACATGAGCTATGCCGTTTGCCCCGATTGCGGCAAGCGCATCAATATCTACGGCGACAGCCACATCCTCGAGATCGCGCAGAGCTTCGGATATGATGTTCTCGGTCAGATCCCGCTCGACGCAAAGCTCGCATCTCTTTGCGACAACGGCAAGATCGAGGAGCTTGACAGCGATTATCTCGACATCGCGGCTACCGTCATCGAGCACAGACTCGGACTCGGCGAATAATATGCCCGCGTTTCTCAAAAAAATAACCAAAAAGCAGTGGTGCGCGATCGCAAAGAACGCGGTCGTGCTCCTCTTGCTTTTTGCCCTGCTTTTTTCGATCACGCTTCTGTCGCTCAACGCCGCGATCAAGTCGGTGACGAAGGACAGGATACTTGAACCGCAAACCGCGGCACAGCTCGGCGATATTGATTGCATCCTCGTTCTCGGCTGTCACGTCCGCTCGCAGTATCTTGCGGACAGACTGACCACCGCCTTCGGACTTTACGATATGGGCGCCTCGCCGAAGCTTCTTATGACGGGCGACCACGGAAGAGAAGTCTACGATGAGGTAAATTATATGCTCGACAAAGCCGAAGAACACGGCATCGAGCGCAAATATGTTTTCACCGACCACGCGGGATTTTCGACCTATGAGAGCATATACCGCGCAAAGGAGATATTCGGTACAGAGCGTATTATCATCGTAACGCAGGAGTATCACCTTTACCGCGCTCTCTATCTTGCCGAAAAGCTTGGAGTTGAGGCTTACGGTGTCAGCGCATCACTTCATGGCTACGGTTCACAGGATTACCAGAATATGCGCGAGTCGCTTGCACGTATGAAGGATTTCTTCTACGCCCTCATCAAGCCCGAGCCTACCTTCCTGGGCGAATCCATCCCGATAAGCGGCGACGCTTATCCATCACACGACTAACGATCCACTTGTAAAACTGCGTTTTACAAGTGAAAGCGCGCGCTTATCGCCGCTTGCAAAAATCGAAGATTTTTGCAGCTCCCCTCGGCGCGCGGACTCGCTTGGCTCGTCTAAGCGGTGTTTTTTCGTCGGCAAAGCCGCCGAAAAAACGGATTATATTAAAAAATAGCTTAAAAGTACATAACAAAGGAGACTATTTATGGTTACAGTATCCTTTCCCGGCCTTGGAATAGGCGAAATCAGCTTCAATAAGGTCGCTTTCAGCCTTTTTGGAACCATCGAGGTCAGATGGTACGGCATAATTATGGTGACAGGCATTATTCTCGCCTTCCTTTATGCCTATTACCGCTCAAAGCACGAGGGCATATCCTTCGACGATTTACTTGACTACGCGATTTTTACCGTTCTCAGCGGCATCGTCGGAGCGCGCCTTTATTACGTTATCACCTCGGGTCAAAAATACACGTTCGGCGAGATCTTTGCGATCTGGAACGGCGGTATTGCCATCTACGGTGCTATTATCGGCGGTGCAACTGCGCTTCTTTGCGTTTCGCTTTATAAAAAGATCAAGTGGCAGAAGGCTTTTGATATGGTCTGCCCCGGTGTTATGATCGGTCAGATCGTCGGCAGATGGGGCAACTTCTTCAACGGCGAGGCGTACGGCGAGTCGCCCGCGGCTGACAGCCTGCTCTATTTTATGAGAATGGAGCTTCGCCACGAAGATTGGATGAATTCCTACGTCTGTCAGCCTACCTTCCTTTACGAATCGCTCTGGAATCTCGTTGGATTCCTTATCATCAATGCTTTTTACAAGAAGAAAAAGTACGACGGACAGGTATTTTTGATGTATATCACCTGGTACGGCTTCGGAAGAATGTTCATTGAAGGACTTCGCACCGACAGCCTTATGGTCGGCACGTTCCGAATTTCTCAGGTCGTTGCATTCCTTTGCTTCGTTACCGGCACGATCCTGCTGATCACCCTCGGCATCCGCACAAAACAGCAGTCGAAAATGCTTGCAGCAGAAGGCGAAGTATCGGCTTACGGCGAGATGCTGAGTGAAGAAAATAAAACCGAAGAAAAAGAAGACTCCAAGGAGGAAGAAAATAATGTCGGCAATACTGATTGACGGTAAGCTCGTCAGCGCAAAACTGCGCGGCGAGGTCACCGAGAAGAGAATAGAATTTGAAAAGAAGTACGGTCGTAAGCCGGGTCTCTGCGTTATCAGAGTCGGTGAGGATCCCGCATCCGTCGTTTACGTTCGCAATAAGCTCCGCGCTTGCGAAGAAGTCGGATTTGCATCGACCTGCAATATCCTTCCCGAAGCCTACACGACCGAGCAGGTTATCGCAGAGGTTGAGAAGGTCAACGCAGATTCCACTGTTGACGGGCTTCTCGTTCAGCTACCTTTGCCGAAGCATATAGATGAGGCGAAGGTCGTTGCCGCTGTCGCACCCGAGAAGGACGTTGACGCTTTCGGAAAGCTCGATGCAGGACATCTGTGCCTCGATGAGGGCAACGTGCTTCCTTGCACTCCTGCGGGCATTATGGAAATGCTCAAGCATTATGAGATCCCCGTTGCGGGCAAGGAATGTGTTGTTGTCGGTCGCTCCAACATCGTCGGTAGACCTATGGCGGCTCTCCTGCTTGCTGCAGACGGTACGGTTACCATCGCTCACAGCCGCACACCCGATCTCGGAGCCGTTACAAGACGTGCAGATATTCTCGTCAGCGCAGTTGGCAGAGCAGGACTCATCACGGGAGACATGGTCAAGCCCGGCGCGGCGGTCATCGACGTTGGCATGAACCGCAACGCAGAAGGTAAGCTTTGCGGCGACGTTGACTTTGACTCGGTCAAAGAGGTCGCGGGTTATATCACGCCCGTTCCCGGCGGAGTCGGTCCTATGACGGTCACAATGCTTATCTGCAATACTCTCTACGCGGCAGAAAATGCGGAAAAATAAAAAATAATACAAAAACAGCTCCGAGGCGTTCGCCTCGGAGCTTTAATGTTTAATTAGGTGAAATTTTTCTTGTAGTAGATGATAAGTGCGATTAGAGCCGCAACTATTACCACGATAACTATCATCCAAAGGGTAAGAAGTGAAGGTCCTTTTTCCTTGTCGCCGGTATGAGGCTCGGTCGTGGTTTCCTCGTCTGTTGTTACATCGCCGGGAGAGGTAGTGACCTCGGGCTCTGTGGTAACTTCAGCCTCGCTTGTTTCGGGCTCGGTGGTCACATCGGGGTCTGCGGTCGTTTCTTCAGTTGATGATTCATCGGGAGGAAGCGTTGTGTCCTCGGGGCCTGAAGTGACGGGAGGCACGGGCTCGGTGGTGATGGGGGGAACTGTTTCAACGCCGTTTACTGTGATCGGGACAGTCACGGTGAGATCTCTGAATGTTACGGTGATCTCCTTTGTATCTCTCGAAATAACCGAGGGAGAGAAGGAATAATAACCGTCGGGAACTCTGGGAGAGGTGAGCGATCTGTCTTTATAGACAAGGATCAGCTCAAGTCCTGCAGGATCGAAGGGCTCGCCGATCTCATACGTAGTTTTGATCGGATATCTTGATACAAGAAGGCTTTCTACCTCCGCGGGATTAACCGTGATCTCGATGGGGTATCGGTATTCTTGACCTTCGTATTCATAGATCGCGTGAATGATATATTTCTCCGTTGCGTTGGTCAAAAGCACGATCGCGGAACCAAGCTCGGGGGAGAATGAGAAGCTTGAGGGAACTATACTCGACATATCGTTGAATATGAGTGCGAGCGCAAGTCCGTCGGGATCGAATTTCTCACCTTCCGCATAAAGGAGCTTGTTCGGCAGCGAGGTCGCAATAAGCGCTGTGGGCGCCTTTTTTTCGACCGTGATGGGAAGGATCACTTCGCAATACTTGTCCGTTCCGTCGTTAGCGGAGATCGTTACAGAGGTGGTCTCAGTCGTAAGGGGAGTGTTTAATGCGGGGGTAAAGGTCAGGGTTCTGTGATCGATGATCGAGGAGGTTCCGTCCGAGAAGACTGCCTGGATCAGAAGCCCCGAGGTGTTTAGAACGTTGCCCTCGTAATAATTGAGCATTTCGGGCGCACCGATGATGCTGAGCGACACGATGTAAGCCTCGTCGCCAACCGAGATCGAAACGTTCGTCTTCGCACCGAAGTATTCCGCGGTTACGAATTTATCCGCTGCTGTCAGAGGAGTGGAGTAGGTGAGTGTGTAGTCGCCGGGGAGAAGCAGGCTGCGGTGTCCGTCGGAGTATTCAATGGCAAGCGAAAGCCCTGCGCTTTCAAATATCTCGCCGATCTCATAGTGGAGCTTGTTCGGCTGATTGATAACAGCCAGAGTTCCCTCGGGAATAGAAGTGCCAAGAAAATCCTTAAGATCAAATCCGTTGTGCGATGCCGTGATCTTGCTGCCGTAAACAGCAACAGAAGGTGCTTCAATGCTGACCTCGGAGGTTATATTGACCGTTGCGCCGTCGGAATAGATCGCATAAGCGCGGAACTGATCAAGAGTAATCGCGTCGCCGTAATAATAAATTTCATTGAGACCTGTGATCTTGTAGCCGGAAATGGGAAAAACGTCAAGCTCAAGTTCGACGGTCTCTGTATCAACTATGATGCCAATGGTAGTCTTTCCGAATTCATTTGCTCGGATGGTATTTTCGGGATAAGTAATATCAAAGGTTGACAAAGTCTTCGAGAGAGTGCGTGCTTCGTCGAAGTAAACCGTAATGCTGAGTCCGCGGGGGGCATCAGGGGTCAGCCCCTCGTAAAGATAAGCGGTTTCGGCGCCGATAAATTCATGATAAAGAACGGGCTGAACGTTGATCGCTACCTCTGCGGTATACTCGGTGTTGCCAACGGTATATGTCGCTTTGACAAATTTGTGTTCGGACGAAAGCGGCTCGCCGAGCTCGGGGTAGAAGGTGCAAAGAGAGTTGTCAATTATCTCGACGGAGCCGTCAGCCTTAAGGGCTTTGACCTCAAAATCTGAGGGTGAAAGCATATCAAAAGCATAGTAGTCTGTTTTATTTGCAGTAAGTTCAATTTGAACCACAGCGCTTGCAAAGGGATCCGGCTCGACAGCGATATTGAGTCTTTGTGTAAGACCGCCGCACACAAAGGTTATGCTTGTAATATCTGTGGTCAAAGGTTCTGTTTCAAGATAAGTAAGCTCATCTGCCGATAAGAGTGTACTACCGCCACCGGCAAAATAAACCAAACCGTATAATCCGGTGGGATCAAAAAACTCACCTTCGATATATTGGGTCTTGCAGTAGGATGTGTTGGCAAGAGAGAAGCTTGTTACAGTTCTGTTACCAATCGGGTCGTTAAAGGCGTTATCTGCGTAAGCCGCAATGGAGAAAAGTGAAACGACCGACGAGAGACAGAGAAGTAAGATAAGGAATTTCAAAGTCTTTCTCATATATTAAACCGTCCTTTCGTACAGTATAACTATTCACAGTATATTATAACACTCTGCGCGCATTTTGTCAAGTTAATTTTGTTAACAAACTTGTTTATAAAAGAAAAGGCCACCGCTTTTGCGATAGCCTTTTCCTGACGGAACGCAATACACGTTCCCTTGGGGTAGAGAATTAGTCGGCGTAAACGCTGACCTGCTTCTTA
>JAZSOQ010000122.1:0-19209 GCA_045537015.1 Eubacteriales bacterium | reverse complement strand
ATGCCGACGAACTTTACGCTCTGTTTGTCAATCTCCCCACTGACCGTGTGAGCGAGATCCGCCGTGCGATACGCGAGGAGAAGTGGCACTTTATGTCCGAGGATCAAAGAACGTTGTTCCTCTGCAAGTATCTGCCCGAAGATGAATTTGCCAAGTATTACGATCTGTTTTCGGATTTCCGTTGCGGCGGTTACCGATTGCTTGGTGACTTGATCATGGATACCGACAACAATAATATTCAGCAGAACCGCGCAAGGCTGCACTATGAGGGCGACTCGCCCGAAATGACGGCTCTGCTCAAAGCCTATACGGATAAGTTATCCGGGACAAACTACCGCGAGGCGGTTGCCAAGAAGTGCTTGGAGCTTGTCAAGGGCATCTGCAAGCCTGCTACTGCGGTCAAGTATGTGGTTGCTCTTAACAAGCGGTCATTCCTTTGGGATGTGCTTTGGGATTACGTTGAAAAATTTGCTTTGAAGAAGGAGGTTGACCGAAAGTGACAAACGAATGGAACGAATATATAGCCTATATAGGTCAGCCGATCTATGCCGTATCAAACGGCAAGGACACCTCTTTTCTCGGCAGGTTCACCACCGATATGATCAAGGATTTCAAGGGATTTGCGCGCATTTTCACTATCCTTGCCCGCGGGTATCTTTTTCACAATGCCGACGGCTCACTTAAGGACGGAGATCCGCGTGAACGTATCGAATACGCACGACGCGCCCTTTGTGCGTGGTGCAGTATGCCTGTAAAAAAGAAAAATGCCACTCCAAATGCGGAATGGCAATTCAAGACTTGCTTTGCAGAGTATCACGAAGAGTTTCCCGAGCTTGTGGACGATAACGGAGCTGGGTGGTATTACCGCCATATTCACGCCGTCGCGGATTTTATATTCGCTAACAGAACCAAGGTCAACAAGCACATTCATTGTCTTGCGGAAAGAACAAAGCAGTGGGAGGACGAATGGAGCAACAAGGTCAAGCAGTACCAAGTGCCGATCTTCACGGGAACTACCCGCGCGGAGTGGGCATTGTCCTTCGATGCCGCCATTGCCGATGCCTTGGAGCTTGGCTCTCTGCGACGCGAGGCGGTAAAGCTTACATACGAGCAGATGGCTTATATCAAAAGCATCCAACCTATCGGCGTTCCGCTGAACGTACTAACCACCATCGCGGAATACTATATCGCCAACAAGCCTTATGACAGCGATTGGTGTGTTCTGCCCGTCAGCAATATAGAAGCCTACCTCGGTAGCTCCGCGCTCAACAAGCAATATATGAGCAAAATCCCCGCAGAGTTTATGCAGAAGAAGGAAACGAGCTATGGAATTAGTGTTTGCAAAATAATCTTTACAAATATTAAATAAACGCACGCCCGATGCGGTCAGATATCCGCACCGGGCGTGTAATTTTCAAATATTCACAATTTCTTTATTCGATTTTCTTGCGTTTTTTCATCGCAAAGGCAAGAGCAACTGCCAAGATCGCCGCAGCTGCCATAAGACCTACAGCAATCCAAAGGAAAGCGGCGTTATTCTCTTTTGGTTCGTCGGTAAAATCCGTATTATCGACGCTTGTTTCAGGCTCTGCGATATTGCTCTCGCTTGGTCCTTCGGTTGTAACGTCTTCGCGTGCGGTCGTTTCCTCTCCGTCGTCAGGATGCTTCTCGGTCACCTGCACTTCTATACGTTTGCTTATCGTTGAACCCTCAACGTATATGTCTATCACGGCAGTCGTCGGCAGGTTGCCGAGGATCTTGATTGGTATTACTCCGTTCGCATCGGGTTCACCGATATCCGTGATCGCCACGTTATATGAATCGGATATCTTGTAGAAAAGCTTAACACTCGTCGCCGCCTCGGCAGGTTGCACGTGAAGCTGATAGATCATTTCCTGTCCGCAAACGACAACGATCTTCTCTTCTCCCGCAAGACCTTCGGTTTCATATTCGGTTATGAGGTTGTCGAAAACAGCATTCTTTTCCATAGCGGTGCCCACGTAGTTGAGTACTTCGGCAGAAACCGTGATGCTTGTGACTTTGCCGCCGCTATAATAGAGCTTGAACTGTCGGGCAAGCATTTCTCCCGAATCAACTGCGCTTTCTTCAGGATCGATCGCTTCGACCTTTCCAACAGCGGCAGAACCGTTCATAGAAAACATATCCGCGGTAACGCTGTCGATCTTCATATACTGAGAAAATTCGATCACGGCAGTATCCTTATAGAGATGGACGGAAGTGACGATCGGAGCCTGAGTGCTGACCATACTGAGATACACGTTTACCTGAGGCGGGGGAACGGGCAGCCACTCGCTTTCAACACTTTCATAGCCTTCCTTTTCCACCACGACCTTCCACATACCGTTCGGAACGTCCCACGCAAAGATTCCTTCTTCGTTCGTGATCTGCGGATTGCTCTGATCGTATTCCTCTGCTTTCCACAGCACTGCTTCCCCCGTATTTTCATCCCGATAGTATACCTTAGCGGTCGCGCCTTCAACGCGGTTGTCGGTAACAGCCTCGTAGACGTATCCCGAGGGGTCAATGATCCATGGCAGACTGAAATCCATAAGATTGCTGAGACAATCGTTTAAGGTCTGATTTACGTAGGCATTCATCATAGCGATCAGACCCGCAACGGCAAGACCCGCCATAAAGGGAACTCCGCCCGTGAGAAGCATACCAACGCCCATTACCGTTGTCGCATAGCGCAGACCCGCACAGATCATATATCCCATTGTCAATCGGTCAAGCGCCTGAAGTCTGGCGTCGATAGCTGATTGGCTCATTCCGGAATTGATTATTGCCTGTCTTGCGCCGAAAAGGCTGACCATATTATTGCCTACCTCTATGACGTCCGAGTAAACACCGAAAACAGCCGACGCACCGCCGACCTGCTTGCCGAAGGTCTCGCTGATCTCGCCCGCCGCCCATCCTATGACCTCGGTGGACACGATCTTTGCGCCTTCCTCAACTCCCGCGGGGAATTCATACGAAGTTGAGCCCATCTTCATCAGCGCGTTTGAAGAATTTCCGCCTCGGCGTCCCGAGTAAGCACTCGGCGAATCACCGCCCGATACCAGGCTCTTATAGTAGTCGGTTTCTTCGTAATAGTATGATGTATATACGGTATTGCCCTCGCTGTCCACGCTCTTTGTGAAGCTTTCATCGGCATCAAGCTGAGCGCGGGTGACGCTTGCATCCCTTGCGGCAGTAATCTTATAATGCAGAGTCGCTTCCGCCTCATTGTTCAGATCGATCTCAAAATCAAGCACTCCGTAGCCCTCGGAGTCGCGTGTGTCGGAATTGACTCTGCCCGTTGCATTCTGCCACATTTCGGGCATATCCGACATCTCTTCCTTCATTACCTCGGGGTCAAGATTCGTATATTTATCGATAATATCATTATTGACCGTTTCGTCAAGAGGCTTGTTGATAAATCCGATGCTGAAGGGTCCGGGTGGCAAGATTGTAATTTCCTGTTGGTAATAATTGCCTTTATCGTCAAACGGATCTCCGCCTACATACCAAATATTTCCCTTACTCTCCATATTGCTGCCAAAATTCGCCAAGATCATTATAGTATCGTACGTTGCGTTTATCACCCACCAGCCGTTTTCGTCCTTTGTTCCCATATAATAGGCATCCATATCTCCTCTGCCGTCGGTTATATACACGCTCTCCACGTTTTCATCATTTTCAAGCTGAATATGGAACATATAATCGCTGTCGTACGGAGAGAACAAAATTGGTAAGGGATCCACGGAGCCGTCGGACTTAATAACGTGCTTTCTTCCGTTATAATACATATGCAGGTTTTTGATATTGGTCAGATTATCGGCAAACAGAATCTCATATTGCGCGGTGGTTTTAGTTTCACCTTCAACCGTTACCGAGGCGCTGATAAGATGAAGCGCGTCGGCATCGTTGCCCGAAAGCTCGACCAGAGCCGACCAACGTCCGCTTTCGTAAGCGGTTGCGCGCCCGATGACCCATTCGCCGTCATAGACGGTGACCGAAGCACCCGGGACGGTTACTCCTTGCACCAGAATACTTTGAGTAGAGGTGGTCGTCGGGACTTCGATGGTCACGTATTCCACGGTCGTGGAGATACTGCCCGCAAATTCCCGATAGCTGACTCCCGCATAGTTAAAGCAGAAGGAAGCCGAAGAAACGATCAGACCGTAAGTGGTGGGGCTTGCGGAAAACTGAACAGTGCCCGAGTTTTCCGTGATCTTGATACGAAGCTCGCTGTCGGTCAGTTCGGTGTCGGATGCTGAAGCTCCGTCCAGAGTCACGCTTTCCTCGGATACGAGGAGTCCCTGCGGGATCGTGATAACTATCTCCTTGCCCGAAAGAGCATAATCCTTGAATTCTTCCTTAAGGCTGTAGCTCAGGCGGAAATCTATCCTTCCCGATGCTGTGACCTCGCTGTCAAGCAAGAGATACGAGGTCTTGCCCTCGTCGAGCCATACCGAGGCATATGTGCTCTCCTTGGATATGGTGATATCCTGCACCGCTATCTCGCCGTTTATAAGCTTTACCGTGCTCTTAACGTAATCGCTGCCCTCCTGCATTCCGAGCGTTTCGTAGTCGGAAAGTGAATTCTGAATCCAATTTCTGACTTTACCCTGGAGTGCTACGACCGTGTAATTTCCCGCAGGAAGATAGTCGCTCGTATATTTTCCGGAGTTCAGATTCATTGTTTGAATGTGCGCTCCCTCACTATCGTATATAGCAACCGTGGCACGGCTCTGCGCAGTGACGGTTCCCGTTACGTAGCCCTTTTGCGCCGCGCGGAGAGTCACCTCGGCGCATTTGTTTTCATCAAGCTCGACCAAAGTGACGCTTTCCTCGCATTCTCCCGTTTTGGAGATAAGGCGGACGGTCACCTTACTGTAGTCCTTGATGCTCTCACCGTTGTTCGCAGTCTTTTCAGCTGGGATCAGAATATAGTCACCTGCTGTATAGGCAGGGAATTCATATTCCTCCGCCGTTCCGTTATCGCCGAGGAATACGCTGACGCGGTAAGAGGAAAGAGAATCTTCAGTATAGCCGTCACTTCCCGTCAGCTTCTTTTCGACTTTGGCAGTGATCAGATTGCCGCCCGTGACGTAAACGAGCTTATGATATATGGCGTGCTCCACCAGCGAGCTGCCCTCGTCGCACACTATCGCCACATTATCGTTAGCATCAAGTGCAGACGAGCCTATGGTTTCGGGGTTGCATCCAATTGCCATGATCAGCGACAGCTCATCACAGTATTCAAAGGCATATCTTCCTATTTCGGTAACCCCCGCGGGGATCGAAACCGATTGCAGATACTTGTGGTCATACGCGGCTCTTTCGCCGATGACAGTGACCGTTTCGGGGATCGCGTACTCGGTTATCTGCTTGGCTGTCGGGATCTGTATCAAGGTCGTTCCGTCTGCGCTGAACAGAACTCCATCCGAGGAGAAGTATGCAACTCCGAGCGCATCGCGGTTTCCCGCCTCATCAATTACGAAAATATTCTCAAGCGCACTATGCCGATAGAGTGACGGTGGCGCGTACTCCGCTGTTGCAGGTACATAAAGCGTTGTCAGCTTTTCGGACCCACCCACGACGCTGTTATTGACAGTTTCGGGGGTCAGCTTTTCCGAGAGGGTAAAGCTTGTCATATTATTGCAGTCATAGAACGCATCATATTCAAGCGTATGGACGTTCTTTCCGAGTACTATCTCCGTAAGCCCATAACAGTAAGCAAATGCCGCCTGCTTTATCACCTCAAGACTGTCGGGCATCGTTACCTTTGTGAGCAGCTTATTATCCCTGAACGCATCCCTACCGACGGTCTTCGTACCTTCGAGGATGGCATATCCCTCGTCCGCCTTTGCGCGCGGATAGGTGTGCAGAAGCTGTCCGTCCTCCTCGGTGCGCTCATAGAGCACACCGTGATCCGAAAAATAATGCTGATTGCCGTCTTCCACCGCGATTTCGGTCAGAGCACCGAATTTTGCAATCGAATTCGGTACGAATTCCCCCGCCGCAGGGACGTAAAGCGTAGTCAGCTTTTCGGACCCACCCACGACGCTGTTATTGACAGTTTCGGGGGTCAGCTTTTCCGAAAGAGTAAAGCTTGTCATATTATTACAGCGATAGAACGCATCGTATTCAAGCGTATGGACGTTCTTTCCGAGTACTATCTCCGTAAGCCCATAACAGTAAGCAAACGCCGCCTGCTTTATCACTTCAAGACTTTCGGGCATCGTTACCTTTGTGAGAAGCTTATTATCTCCGAACGCATCCTTACCGACGGTTTTGGTACCCTCGAGAATAGCATAGCCTTCGTCGGCTTTTGCACGGGGATAGGTGTGCAGAAGCTGTCCGTCCTCCTCGGTGCGCTCATAGAGCACACCGTGGTCCGAAAAATAATGCTGATTGCCGTCTTCCACCGCGATTTCGGTCAGAGTGCCGAATTTTGCGATCGAATTCGGTACGAATTCCGCCGCCGCAGGGACGTAAAGCGTAGTCAGCTTATTACATCCCCCCACGACACTGTTACTCACCGTTTCCGCAGTCAGCTTTTCCGAAAGAGTAAAGCTTGTCATATTATTACAGTGATAGAACGCATCGTATTCAAGCGTATGGACGTTCTTTCCGAGTACTATCTCCGTAAGACCATAACAGTAAGCAAACGCCGCCTGCTTTATCACTTCAAGACTTTCGGGCATCGTTACCTTTGTGAGAAGCTTATTATCTCCGAACGCATCCTTACCGACGGTCTTTGTGCCTTCGAGTATAGAATAGCTTTCATCTGCCTTTGCTCTGGGATAAACAAGCAGAGTATCGCCCGTCGCATTGGCATTTCTCGGGTCTGCAGTATACAGCACCCCGTCTGCCGAGGTGAACACGGGATTTCCGTCCTTAACTATGATCTCTGTCAAGGTATCCTTGAACATCATATTTGCGGGAATGAATGCAGCATTCTTGGGTACGATCAAGATCTTCAGCGGAGAGCCGCTCAGCGTACCTGAGGTCGATGTCAGAACGTCGTCAAGCGCGGGCGACAGTGTCAGACTCTCGAGCGCGGTGCAGTAATAGAAGGCATAATCATCCAATTCCTGCACGTCGGGACCCATATCGATGGACTTCAGATTTGCACAGTGGAGGAAAGCCTCGTAGCGGATCTCCTTTACTCCCGCCGCGATCTCCACCGAAGTCAGATCGTTGCAATAATAAAAAGCATGTTCACCGATGGCAGTCACGTAGCAATCACTCGGCACGGTGTAATCCGTGATCGGACTGTTTCTCGGCATCCGCACCAAGGTGAGATCGGTGGCAGAGCTTTCTCTCCTGAAAAGAACACCGTCACGGCTATAGTACCAGGTGTTTTCCGGGTCGGCAACGATCTGTTGCAGAGTGGAAATGTTAAGAAAATTCTCCGCCACGCTGACAACGCTCGGTCCGAGCACCAGCGTGGTCAGATTTTCACAACCGGAAAAAGCAGATTCGGCCACCGCGACAGGCGTATCTCCGTCCGGGAGATGAACGGTTGTCAGAGCGGCAGCACCGTAGGCGATGTTGTAATCTATTGATACCACGTTCTTGCCAAGGTACAGCTCTGTCATAGTCGTGTTGTTCCTGAACGCACCGTTTGCGATCGCGGTAACGCTATCGGGCACTCTCACCACGGTGTCATCGCCCGTGTATGCGGTCAGAACGCCATTTTCGATAACGAAGCCGTCAGTGATGCCCGTGGCGTATGCAGGTGCCGCCAGACCGAATGCCATTGCAATCGCAAGGACGGCGGCAATTATTTTATTATAATATCGAAGCATATCTTCCTCCGTTCCTTAAGAAAACGGGCGGTTGGCGGTCGTTTATGACCGTCACCGCCCGTTTTACGCTGACTATTTATTTGATGATCTTAAATTTGCCAATAATAGGAAGCTCTTTAGCCTTACCGTTCAGCGCGTTGATGATTCCGATAACGGCGAGAACGGTAATCAGGATGCTCGCAATAGGAGCAATGATCCAACCGAGTATGGGGATCACCAGAACCACTCCCGATGCAATAGCCGCAAGGAAAAGTACAAGCCCTTGATTTGTGTGGTATTTGGCAAAAGGCGAATCCTTTGCCGCAAGGAGAGGAATAAGGAAGATTATGTAAGCAAGTACTGCCATTAACTTATTCTTCTCAATATCAGCAGCGTCAAACTCTTCCGTTGTATCCGCAGTGTTATTGAGTGACGCGACCTTATCGGAAAGATCGTTCTTCTTTTCTTCCGCTTGGGGCTGTACGGGCTCGCTCGGAGCTCCTACGGTGTTACCGCAGTTTGAGCAGAATTTTGCCCCTTCCTCTATCTTTGTTCCGCATTTTTCACAGAATGCCATAATTAATTTCTCCTTTATATTATTTTTGTTTTTTGGGCATATGCCCGCAAATTATCCGCCAAAGCCGCCAATTCCGAAGCCTTCAAACAATGAGCCGAGATCCAATCCCGCGAGATCGCCTAACGAACCGATAAGGAAATATACCGCGATCGAGATGATGGCAGAGATGATAAGTCCCACAAGTACCCAAATCAGAATTGCACGGGCAAAATGCTTGAGATTCTTATTTTTTGCCGCAAAGCCCATAATAAGGCAAACAAGGAATCCTATTACAGGCAGCGCGTAAAGAAACATCAGCCAAAAATATGCACCCGTGCCGACTACCTTGTCGGTCTTATCACTTGCGCTTGCAGGTACCGCCTGCGGAGAGGCATATACCGTCTGCTGATGCGGCTGAAAATACTGCGGTTGAGCATACTGCTGTGCGGGTTGGGTATATTGCTGCCTCGAAGGCTCCTGAACGTACTGAGGTTGGGGCTGAGGCTGAGGTTGGGAAACGGGAGATTCGGTCGGAGCCGCCCCTCTCGGAGTTCCGCAAGATGTGCAGAAAGCCGCGCCATCAGCAAGTACGCTTCCGCACTTCATACATACGTCCTCTTTGACAGTTTCTTTTACGGGCTCTTCTTCAGGTTGCCGGACAACGACCACTTCCTCGGGTGCTTTTGATCCGCAGTTGGTGCAGAACGCCGCACCGGGTGCTATATCCGCACCGCATTGATCACATTTCTTTGGCATGATAACACCTCCGTATCATTCATTCGGTAACATATCCGCAGTTATTCCTGCATCCGCCAAACTCTTGACCGAGGTATCGTATTTAACGACCTCGATAAGGGTAAACGCGTTCTGTGCAAAGAGCAATCCCGTATCGCGGCTCAGCCAGTATTCGGCCGTGCTCTGAGTGGAGGTTATTTTGATACACTGCGAGCCGGCTATCGTCTTTGTCGTTGACTGATCTTCCACCATATAGTTCGTCTTTGTATAAAAGAGATAGTTCATAGAACTCTTCAAAGCCTTATCTACGCCGTATCTGTCAAGTACGTTATCCGCCTTTATCCACATGATCGAGTCGCCTAAACTCATACCGTTATATCTCGTCCAGGTCTTTGCGGATGCATCGTACTTGAAATAGGTCTTCGACAATGCGCCGGAATCAAAATAGTAATCCTCGCCGATCTTGGTTACCTTATAGGTAATTTTGCTGTCGGGATTTGATGAATATGCGTACGTATATTCAATATAGGCATTTGTCGGAAGCGTAAAGCCCGGTCCCTCGTATTTTTCATAATCAACGTAAAAGGTTCCGTAATTCTCGCCAAACGAAAGCGAGACTTCTACCTGATCGTAGTTATCGAAGATCATCGAGTACTTAGCTCTTTCTGATGTCTTGGTAGTTTCCTCAAAGCCTGCGGCGCGCATTGCGGCGCACCAAGTCTCAACCGCTTCGGTATCAAGGTTATTTCTGATGTAAATGTAGTTGTTCTCGACGTCAAAGACACGGCGGGGGGCTTCCGCTATTGCGGGAAGCAGCGCAGCAAACTCAGCGCCGTATTGTGTCTTTATGTGCTCTGCAGGCCATTCAAGACCCGTGAGCTCTTCCTTTTCAACCGTGATCGTAAGCCGTCCGCCGTAGCTGTCGTATTCCGCGGAAACGTTTGCATAGAGCCCGTTTCCGAGATCCTTTACATAGATGTATTCATCTGTATAGTCGCCCGCGGTCTTCGCATAGCCTGCGCTCTCGATCGATGCAAGCCAAGGATCAAGCTCCTCTTCCTCGGTCCAGGTCATATATACCGCGATGTGATCGAGATATTCCGAATATTCTCCCGGTTGCTCGTTTTTATATTCCGAAACTTCAAGCTCTTTGTAGTTGCCGCTGTAAGCGGGAAGAGCAATCGCCTTGCCGAAGAAGGCGTCTATCTGATCGCTCGGCCAAGCGGGAAGAAGGCTTCTGTCTGTGTAATGGTAAGCAAATTCAACGTACTGCATACCGTCAAGGTCATAAAACTCAAGCTCGAAATATCTGCTCTCATCACTGTTGTCGATCCATTGGAGCACCGCCTCGGGTCCCCAGCTTTCTGCCTCGCCCTCGACCATCGTATAACCCGACAGTTGGGAGCTAAGAGCATCTGCAAGCGCCAGAAAGTTTTCTTCATTGAGATTTGCACTTCCGTTGAGGAGCATTCCGCCGTACTGAGCCTTTGCGCCGTCATTTGAAAGCGAGGGAAGTCCCACCGAGGTAACGAACGAAGGAAATTCGAGCTTTACGCCGGAATACTTTTCGATCTCCTTTATAAATTCGGTAGGACCCGACGTCATTCCCTCTATCAGCTCGTTATCGGTCATTGAAAAGGCGATCGTAAGCAGGTCGCCCTCCATTGCAATAACGGCGCCGTAAAGAACCTTATCCGTCGTGCGAGAGTAGGTAAGTGTATCCTCATTGGCTTCCCAGGAGGAAAAAGCCGAAGCGATATCCGCAAAGAATTCCTCCGCATTCACCTTGGGCTCGGTCATCGTAACCATATACATCGACATGCTCGAGCCGCCAATGGTTGCACCCGCGTAGTCCTCGGCTTCGGGAAGCGTGATCTTTACACCGAAAACATCTTTGATATTTTTCTCTATAGTTTCCTTGTTGTCTGAATCCTCGATGTTTTCAAAACCTTCCTGTGCCTCACCGAAGTCCTCGGAATCTTTACCGCCTCCGAGATCACAAGAGACCATCGAAAACAACATAAACGCCACTATTAAAAACGTCAATATTTTTCTCATTGTATTTTCTCCAATTCAAAACGCTGTTACTTACCCTGCCACTCTTCCTCTGCGCCTTCATTTTCGGAGGTCACGATATCAGCGCCAGAGGGAATATCGATCTTATAGGGAGTTTCAAATTTCTTGCAGGTAAATTCTGTACTTCCCGAGCCCTCGGCACCTGCAGAAGCGCCGAGCTTCCAGGAAAGGCACATACCGGTTTCAATATCTATGCAGAAGGTATATTCCATACCGTATCCGAAAAGTCCGATAGAGTAGGAGAATTGATCACATTCTCTGCCCGCCACCTTTTCGCTCGTCTTCTTCATAGGTGCGCCCTCGAACATTTTATAATTCCCGAGGTAGCCGAAAAGCGCGATCGTGTAGTAGGAACAGCTTTCTTCCATCTGCTCTCGGGTGATGCCTGCTTCTTCATAGACGGTCTCTGTCATCAGCCACTTACCATCCTCCTGTTTGGTGTATGTAACTGCTTTGGTATCGTCCGAGAAATCAACGATAAGCTCATCGCCGTCGCCGCAATAATAAAAAGCGGTGGGGGTTTCGGCATAGATGATCTTTTCGGCGGTGGGAGTTTCGCCTGTTTCGATATTTACGATGCTCATTTCTATGTAAATACCGTCCTCTTCCCTCATCTTCTTGAGATTTTCTTCCATTTTCTCATAGTCGTAATCCATTGTTACACCCTCGTTGCCGCCCGTGAGTATCGATTCGAGATCGCAGGACGTAAGCGAGAGCAGCATAATAGCCGCGAGTAAAAGCGCAAACAGTCTTTTCATAGTTTTTTACTTCCTTTCTTATTTGAGTTTTGCTCCGCAGGAGATACAGAATGCCGCTGTGGGAGCATTTTTGGTGCCGCACTGACCGCAGAAGACGGGACTCTCTGCATTTGCCGTCGGAGCGGGAGGCGGTGAGGTGGTTACAGTCTGAGGCTGAACGTATTCGAAAGCAGGAGCACCAGCTGCCGCAGCTCCCGCATAAGCCATCTCGGGGTTTTCTTCCTTTCCCTTATTGAAGAGTTCCTTGAATTTGCCCGAAAGTCCGCAAAGCTTTTCATAAAGATCAAAAGTGATCTCGGTCGTCTGTGCCGCTTCCATATAACCCGCCATAGTCTGGCAGAGTATAAAGCTGTCAAGGAACGCAAACTTGACCACCCATGTAAGCAGGCATGAGATAAGGAATGCAAGCAGTCCGCTCCAATCAAATACTCTGAAAAGCAGACCGATCGGGATAAAGATGACAATTACGGTCAGAATGACGGCAAGGATAACCTTGAGCATCGTCTTTGCCGCGTTTCCAAGAAGTTTTTTGATATTCTGTGCATAAACTACAACACCGTCACATGCGCTTTCAAATGCACCCTGTTCTTTCTTGTAGAATGTATAGCCAAGACAGCATTCGTCCACGTATCCCAAAGAGAGCTCGACAAAGAATTTTGCAAGGTCCGCAACCTTATCCATACCGGGTATAAAATCCAGGAAATCCGCAACCTTGCCAATACCTCGCTGGATCTGCTTTACAGCACCGCTGACCAGCTTATCTACCGCAAAAAATACGTTTGAGGTGACAAATCGCTCCTTGACGTTGCCTATGCCGTATTTTACCTGATTTGCGGGAACCTCACCCGTGACAGCCGCTTCGGCAATGACGGAAATATGCCCTGCCTTGACCATATATCCGAGATAGTGCATCACTGCAAAACGAACAACTCCGACAGCTCCGCACCAGATAAGAAATCCTACAACAATACCTCCGTCACCGAAAAGATAGCCGATTCCAAGACAAAGTGCAAGAATAATGCCGAGGATCAGCACCATAGCTCCGCCGAGCAAGAGCTTTGCCCAACAAAAAGGCAGTGTTTTAGTGAATAATTTTCCTGCTTTCATAAAAAGTAACCTCCGTTATTATCTGAATAAACTTTTAAAATTAAATGCTTGAGTAGGCTCGGTTTTTACATAATCGAAACCGCCCACAGGCTCGCCGACCGAAAAATAGATAGTTGGGGACTCCGCGCCTCCCTCGAAGCAATGCTCCGTGTCTGCACGGTAGCAAACATCTCCTATTTTTTTAAAAAGTATTTCCTCCGAAGGATACTGCCCGGCAGGGCGGAATCCTTCAGCTCGCAAAAGTGCTCGGTAATCTTCCACTGCTTTCTGCGCCAAATAGTTATTCGGGAAAGTAACGCAAAACCACAGATAACCGTCGTCCTGCTCAATGCAAGGGTCGCTTCCGCCGAGATTCCATTTGGGATAAGCGGGAAGCTTTGCATCCCACTCTGCCATAACGCCTGCAAATTGTGCAGCAGCTCTTTGTTCCTCGGCTATCGCAGAGGGAAGTTTAGTGCCGCACGCACTGCAAAATTTCATTCCGAGATCATTCTGCTTACCGCAACTTGTGCAGACAGCGCTTTCGGCAAGTGTCTGATCGGGCAACCTTGTACCACAACGGGGACAGAATTTGTTGTCCGCAGTTGCCGCCGTTTCGCAGGATGGGCATATCTTCATATTTTTGCTCACCTCTGTCACATATCCTTGCGCTGCACGCTCAAGATTTGCCATTGCACCCTCGAATCCGCCGGGGGTGCTTTGAACTGTTTGATTATTTGATGCCGAATCAAGCCTTGCAGCTGTCTTATTTGCAAGCTCGGTCGCCTTGGGTTCGACCGCTGTGCGCACTGCCTTACCGACAGCCTGACTCACGCCGCGGCTGATTCCGCGCTTTATTGCTCTTTCAAGAAAACTCAACTCTTTTCCTCCTTTTCGTTTTTGAGCTTAAGGCACTCGATGCATATTCCCTGCTCATCTGCGAAGCAATCATCGCAGACCCGTCTGCCGCAGACGGGACAGCGGTTAAAAAAGATGAGAACCTCTTTGTTTGCTCTTTCGTATGCGTCCCCATGATCGCTTAGCCACAAAAGCTCCCGCGCTCGCCGTTCGGAGGCACTTATAAAAAGCTTGGGTTTAAACGGCGGCTTGAAGCTGTAGCTGACTGCCTTGACAGGCTTTGCGCATAGATCGCAAAAAAACGTGAATTTGAATGATTCGAGATTCGAATCATCCTGATATTTTTTTGTTACAGGTTCTAACATTGCTGCCTCCTTTCACGTGATATATAAACACGGCCTGACGCTATCCTTTAACGGATGACCGCTTTTATGACTTAATTATACCAAAAAAACGCAAAAAAAGTACCTGCCGCAGGGGGGTAAAGCGGTAGGTACTGTGTATTTTTTGAATAATTTATTGCTTTTTTATGACTTTCGAAGCTTGCTATCGATTTTAATGAAAAGCTCGTCCTTGTTTGCAACGCCAAGCTTACCGTAGATCCTTCCCGCGTTGTCCTTGACTGTGGAGATGCTTATTCCAAGGTAATAACCGATCTCGCTCTGTTTTTTACCCTTGAGCAACTCGCAGAAAACTTCGAGCTCGCGGTTGGTCAACAGATGAGTTTCAGCGGTAGCGGCAACGATCTTTTCGATCTCCTCGTCGGTGTATCTCGTCTTGACGATCTTCTGCTCTGCTGCAGCTTCGGAGTTTGCCGCCATTTGTGCGGCTTGCGCTTCAGCTTCGGCTTTTTTCTTTTTGTTATAGATAAAGAACCAAACCGCACCGCCTGACATCAAAAGGAGGACGGCGGAGATCACGATCACGAAAGCGGTGGGAAACTCGGATGGAAGCGTGACTGCTATCGGTTCGTAAAAAGCATAGTAGGTTACGTTCTCGTCGGTCATAAAGTTCGCGCCGTCGGTGAGCTGTTCACCTTCACCATTTGCAAGCGTGAACCATCCGACAAAGGTATACCCCGCACGTTCAATAACCTCAGGGAGAGAAAGTGCTTCGCCAAAGGTCTGCTCTGCTTCGGTCTTATTATAGCCAAAGTCGAAGGTTATCTTATAGGTATTTGGGGTATATACTGCATAAATGTCCACATTTTCGGTTTCATTGCCAACCACTAAAGGACTGCCCGGATCATAGTTCATTTCTTCACCAAGTGTCCAAGAGGTCAGCGTGTATCCCGATTTTAACAGCTCGGGCAGTGTAGGTATCACGCCGGAAGGGATGGTTACCGTAAGCTTGCACTCGCCGTCCGCCAAGAATCGGAACGTTACGTCGTGATTGTTCGCGCCTACTGTAAATATGCCGTAATAATTTCTATCGCCCAACTTCTCCTTGATAAAATCGGTAGAAACCGTGGAAGCATGTACGAGATGCCCCTCCTCGTTGTACCACTCTGACGGGGCTGTACTGCCAAAATAGTTGTATCCGTTCTCCTCGGTGGGTTGCTCTGTTTTGGGCAGGTGCGTTTTGTATATACCGTCAACAACCAGATTTCCGTAATATTCGAGATAGCTTATATCAAAGAAATCGGTGTACCACGAATACCAAAGCCATCTGTCCTCACCGTAGCCCATATAGTCGGACATATTCATTTTGCAGGTATTGCCCTCTATCGTGCAGAACAGCAGCTCAACCGAGCGCGTGCTATAATCCAAAGAAGGATTATAATCCGTATAGATCGCACCCATTGCGTTTTCTGCGTAATTTTTGCGAATCTCGGTGTTGCTTATGGTTACGTTCGTTGCGCCGTTGAGATATATCGCGCCGCCAAGTCCCTGCTCACTGCATAATCCGAGATTGCCTGACGCACTCTCGGTTTCGGGAATTGCTTTGTTTTCGGTTATATAGCAGTCCTCAATATCCGCGCTTGATATAAGAATGCCGATTGCTCCGCCAAACGATGCCTTGTTTCCGATAATCATACAATTACGAACGGTAAGAGAGGAGTCGTCGTCACATCCGATTGCACCGCCGCTCAGCTTATCCGCCCAAAATCTTTCGCCGCCGTAATAATAATTTGCGTCGTTCTTCTCGAAAACGCATCCCTCAAAGTTAGCAACGGTATTTTTCACGTATACCGCTCCGCCGCCGACCGCATTTTGAACAAAGCCTGATTTGTTTTCCTTAAAGCTGCAATCCTTCACGCTAAGCGTTACGTTCTTGCCGGTTGCTTCAACGTAGACTGCACCGCCGCCGTACAGTGAGGCGTTGGACGAAAAGCTGCATCCCTCCAGATTCAGTTCCAACCGATACGGCACGTTGTCGCCGTGTTCCGCTTCAATAGAGGGAGTCAGCGTATAATCCCCATAAAACGCGCGGATGGCGGGACCGTACGTATGCATATAATTCTTGAATTCGCAATTTTTGAAGCTTGCAACCCCGTTACCATTGCACTCAACGGCATACTGATTCTTCAGTGGATACGGGGATAATTCCTCGCCCAAACTATCGTAGGAAAGCTTCCAATCCTCATCTGTCAGCGTGCCTGTGTCAAGTCTCTCGTCGAAGATGATACCCTCAAAAACAAACGACGAGCGGTCGCCGCCGATCTTCGTGCCACTCAGTATAAAACTCGCGCCCCAAAAGACGGCGTTTCCGTCAGTCTTTCCGTTTTTGACCGTAACGCTTTTATCGATCGTGATCCTTTCAACCGTATTAACCGCGCCCGTATAAGGAAGCTCAAAGTCGATATCTCCGACGAGAAGCGTATCGCCGTCCTTTGCGTCCCTGAGTGCCTTTTCAAACTCTGCCCTCGTGGTGATCAGCTTTGTTTCCTGCGCGGACACCGCCATGGGCAACACAGAAAATATAAGACTCACGATCAGAAGTGCCGTAAATAAGCGCGTCATGTCTTTTCGTTTCATACAGACTCCACCTCACAAAATTCAATTTGATACAAACAGTTGATCTATCTACCATATTATAACATAAATTTTGCTTTATTTCAAGGTCTGTAATAAAAAACAAATAATTATTGTTAATACTATAATCAACCAAACGGTTTACGGAGGTTTACATGGATAATATATGCGTATTAATATCGCAGAAAAGAAAAGAACGCGGTCTGACACAATCGGAGCTTGGGGCGATGCTCGGTATATCAGGAAAGGCTGTTTCCAAGTGGGAACGGGGACTATCAAAGCCTTGTGACGAGCATTTAGAGAAGCTTATCGACCTGCTTGGTTTACCGGTCGAAACACCAATAACGCCGGAAAAAAAGGAATGTGTACCGAAAACTACTTTTTTATCTACCGTTCGTAAAGAGTTTATCCGAATCCTCGCTACGGGTGTGATGATCGGCGTATGTGTATGCAACTTGGCAGGAACGATATCAACCGAGTCGACCGTGGTTTCCCTCGGTTTCTCGGTCGCTCTTTTCTGCTTTGGTACAATGGTTAAAGGATAAAAAGAAAATCGCTACCCTCGAAGGATAGCGATCTATTATCATTACTTCATTTTTATGATCTTTTCAACATCGGATATATCGATATATCCTTTTTCTTTTGCTCTATCCTCGCCCTTTTGAAGCTCGCGCATCAGTTCGGCAATTGCCTTTTTGATATCTTCGGTAGCCATATCACTTCATCTCCTTGTAGCGTTTCTTATACATCGGCTTGAGGTAGTTCTTCTGCATATCTCGCATAGAGCCAAAAAATGCTTCCTCGGATTTGGACATAATATGACGCTCGTCCTTGAGGCAGATAAGCTCCAACGTGCAGAAAAGATCTGCAACTTGAAACAGCCTGTAATCTGCGGGCATTACCTTACGGAACTCCGCTTGCGGAAGCATAACCGTGAATACAGATGCCAAGAGCTTGTTCAACTCAACTTGTCCGTTATCGTAGTAAACGATAATCTTATCAAACCCCGCAAAGAAGGCGTATTCCTCGCGAATAAATGCCGAGAGTTGCTTGGAGAGTGCCACTGTCAAGCTGAGCGAGTCCGACATATGCTTCTTCTCAACCGAAAAGGTAATGTAGGATATCTCACAGTTCTTTGCAAATGTTAAAATGCGGTTGAGGCATTTTCTACGTTCTGTTATTGAAAGATTTTGATAATCTTCTTCGCGGCGGATAATAGGGCCTGCGTGGAAACAATGCTTCACGTCAAATCCAACATCTGTGAGTCCGTGTTCCAAATGACTGATCTGATCCTCGATGGAATTGCTTTGATCATGGAATACGAGTGTAAACAAATAAAATGGTGCGTGCGACTCGTATGAACCGAAATCGCCCGACTCGTCAACGAATATGCTTAGTTCGTTCATCATTCACACTCCATCCAAAACAAAATGGCGGGGAACATCCCCGCCGCAGGTGGACCCGGGTCTTACGACCAGCCCGTTTTCCTTGTCTGTATTATACCATACTTTTAAGAAAAATGCAATACCTTTTATCGAAAAAAATATTTCATTTCGCTTACGGGATTTCCACCCGATAATAGTATATGCATAGACAAGGGATTTAATACGAGAATCAGTTACTTGGAAGATATTTTCTTTCGTTGCTTTAAGTATAGAGCAGTTCATTGGCGACGATTTCCTCTCGATATGTACCTCCGAGCTGTTCGTAAATGGTTTTGGTGTCCTTCATTTCTTTGTTCCTCCGTACGTTTTATTTCATCAAAGCCTTATACCGTAAGGGAAAACGCGTACTTGACGGTTATCTTGTGTCCTTGCGATATGCGGCTTAGACGATCAAATCTCATAGTTCGTACGGGGTTCATATTGTTAACCATCTGGCCGCCGATAGAGCCTGCCTGACGTGCGGTGAGGTCGCCGTTGTAGCCCTGGTTGAGGGTTACGCCTACTTCGTTAGCTGCTTCGTTCTTAAACTGCTCAAGAGCCTTCTTTGCATTCTTGTTAGCCATTTTGAAATTCTCCTTATGCTTATAGCATTAACTTCTTTTCTTGGGGTGCAATCGCTCGCGAAAGACTGACTCGGTGCTTCTTAGCTCCGATATACGTGCGAATGCGGATCTATATTAATTGAGCCCGCATGTCGCACAGAGCATAAGTCCGATCACTCACCGTTCTTCGCGCCGTCGACTTGCGTTCTCTGCTAATATTGTTTACCGTCTTTGTTTTTATATGAATTCCTTTTTTTGTGAAAAAAGGGGCTGAGTCAAATGCTTAAAAAGCAAGCAAGAGGCTCAGCCTTTTGCTATGCAAATATGAGAAAAACAAGGATAGTAAAAGAAAAAGGCTCAAAAAGAGGAGAAAAAGAGT
>JAZSOQ010000035.1:0-29070 GCA_045537015.1 Eubacteriales bacterium | reverse complement strand
CGCTGAATATCTAAAGAGTTTGCAAGTACCATTAGCGTTCCCCAGCGGGGAAAGGGGACCGCGAGGAGCGGTGAATGAGGAGATCGGAGTCTGTACAGCACGAACGACAAGCGCATATATCGACGTTGAAGTTTCTTAAGTTGACAGCCCTCCCGCTTGCGGGAGGGTTGGGAGGGTATAGAGTGCCGCGCGATATTCTTCTGCCGAAAAAACATCACGGGTAACATATAATAAAAATCGCCGAGAGTCTCCGGAAAGGTCGCTCTCGGCAATTATTTATCCTGCCCAACAGTACAAATGATTCTTTTTGATACTTATTTCACGTGCATACGCATCAACAACCTGCAGCATAAACAGCTTATTTCGGGCAAAATAGCTTTCCCTGTAAACCGTGATTTTTTCCTCACCCAGATCAACCACCGATGTCTCCAAAACGCCCCAGGCTATCAAGGTTTCCAAATAATCCTTTGCTGTATCGGTTTCACAAGTCAGCATTTTGGCTACCGATCCTATTGTCATGGTGTTGTACTTTTCCTTAAACAAATGGCGCACAAGTTTGCGGAAACCGTCCTCACCGAGCATATCAAGCACTCGAGATGAGCCTTCGGAAGCAAACACTTCGTCTTTCTGCTTTTTCAACACAGCCGCGCCGAGTTCTTCGCAGAAAAATACCGACCCCGCGCCGCAACTCATAATTCCGGTTTTGAGATGCGGATCATCCGAAAGAGCTTCGCGGTATTTGCTCATTTCTTCGGCACTGTGCTGTTCCATATAACTGCCTATACCGTCAAGAAGCGTGTCGATAGTGTCTGCAAACACATCCTCCGCGCTCTTTTTCTCATCTGCTTTTATTCGCCCATACATCGCGTCAACCGTAACTCCGAATATGTCGGCAATCACAGGAAGAAGCATAATATCGGGCATGGTAGTGCTTGTCTCCCATTTTGAAACAGACTGAGCAGAAACGCCGATGATCTCCGCTAACTGTTCCTGCGTCATACCGTTTGCACGGCGCAGATTTGCAATGTTTTCTCCGATTTGTTTCATAATTTGAAACCTCCTTGTGTGGTGTAAAGTCACGTCAGATACCCCGCCGTGCCGATTACATTATACACCTCGGGACAGAATATTTCCATAAATCATACGGCGAGCAACTCGCGCAAACGGAGAGTTACTCGCCGTATATCAAAAATACGGTAGAATTACTTATTGAAAAGTCTTTTCCTCTTCTTAAAATAGATATGATTGCAGATCACCATTGCCGCGTTGATGATCACCGAGGTACCGACAGACATTCCCGTGATGATGAGATCGACGGGTTCGTAGACCGAAGATGTGATCGCAAGTACAGCGGCGTTATAGCCGAGCGAGATGACAAGTCCGTAGGCATAGAGTCCGACGATGAGGCGGGGGGCTATCTTTTTATATCCCGCAAGCGCAAAACGGGTATAGAGCGCAAGCGCACCCATTCCGAGCGTCAGCACGCCGTAAAAGAGGTCGATGGTCGAAAGGATCGGGAACTGCGCCAGTATTTCCTCGGTCTGCGAATTTCCCGCAAGATAGGGTATCGCTCCGAGGATATTGACCGCCGCAGAAAACCACAGCGCAACGTAAATAAGGAATTTATACCAACGCATCGGCAGCTCGCGCAGACCCCCGCGCACCGCGCTGTCCGACGTTCCGCGGTAATTGTCAAAAGGATTGCTGTTCATTTTTTACTCCTATGTAATAAAGGGTGAATGAGCGCAACACTTTCTCTCAATGAGAAAGTGTTGACTCATTCCGAAACCGAGAAGCAGAGCTTCACGGTTTCGAAGCATCGAAGCGAAAGCTTAAGCTTTCGCATTAGTCCGAGGCTCTGCCTCGTGCTCCGCGAACTTTTGAAAAAGTTCGATCAAAACTTCAAGCTATAAAGTGACCGCTATAGTTTAACGGGCGGCTCGTTTTTGAGGCAATCCTTATAAACCTCGGGAATGCCGTAATGGTGCATACACTTGAAATCGAGCATTCGCATTATCATCCTGTCGCGGACGGCGTGGAAACGCTCGTCGTGATAGAGGTTGACTCTCTCCTCGGGATCGTTTTGGAGGTCGTAAAGCTCGTCCTCGCTCTCCTCGTTCTGGTAGTGAACGTATTTGTAGTCCTTCGTTCTCGCCATCGTCATGAACTCGCAGCCGCGCATAACGTGGTCGACGGCGTGCTCGGCGAAAACGCAGTCGCGGCCCTTGATATCCGAATCGAACGCGCCGAGCGAGACGGATTGGCAATCGTCGGGGAGCTTTATCCCCGCCATTTCGAGTACCGTGTGCATAACGTCGAACTGCTCGACAAGTTCAGCACTTCTCGCGCCGGACTTTACGTACTTTTCGCTTCCCCAGACGATAGCGGGAATGCGCGTGATGCAATCATACATACACCATTTTTCAAAAAGTCTGTGGTCACCGAGGCATTCGCCGTGGTCGGAGGTGAAGATGACGATCGCATCGTCAAGATACCCCTTTTCGCGGAGACTGTCCATGATCTGACCGATCTTTTCGTCGATCATCGTCACGTTCGCCGCGTAATTTTTTCTCATACGCTTCATCTGCTCGGGTGTCGGATCGACGGGCCAGATGACACCGTCCATACCGCGCGTATGTCCTCTCTCGCGGAATATTCTCTGCGCCTTTGGCTGACGGTCTGCCTCCTCCGCGCTGATTATCTCGCCCGAAAATTCGACGCCGTCATACATATCGATAAATCTCTGCGGCGGATCGAAGGGCGGGTGCGGGCCGGGGAATCCGATCTGCAAAAAGAGCGGCTCATCCGTCTTTCTGTGCTCGAGAACGCGCAAAGCCATATCTCCGACAAAGGCATCATGGTGGAATTTTTCCTCAAAAGGCCAGGTGAAGCAACCCACTGCATCATAATAATCGGGAAAATGCTCGGCAAAGTACTTCCTCTCGGGCTTCTTCATACCCGACCAATAGAAGAACTTGTCAAGCTCGTCCTCGAAGCGTCCGCACTTGTTGTCAAGTCCCATACGGTCGCATCGGCGGTCCTTGTTTTCAACAACGTACCTCTGATGGAATCCGCAAGGGGCATCATAAGGATACGTATGCATTTTTCCGACGTTTATGCAATGGTATCCCGCGTCCGCAAGCTGCTCGACCCAGGAATGCTCCCAAGAATCGCTGTTGCTGTAAACTCCGGTTCTACCGGGGTATTTGCAGTTAAACAGCGCCGCGCGCGAGGGCATACAGGTCGGCGACACGCAAAAGCAGTTATCAAAGATCATTCCCTCCCGCGCCAGATGGTCAAGATTCGGCGTTATGTACTTATCATTACCGAGCGCAGCGATGGTATCAAACCTCTGCTGGTCGGTCATTATAAGGATTATATTCGGTTTAGACATGTTCTTTCTCCTTTGTTTGGTAGGAAAATTGAATTGGAGTGATTGACTAAAGTAAGTGAAAAGTGTAAAGCGTAAAGTGTAAAGTTAAGGATAATTTCCTCGCGGTGCTCGGAAATTTTCATTTTAATAAAAATACTTTTTGAGCGCAGCGAAAAAAGTTACCACAACTTTTCACTTTCCACTTTTCACTTTACACTTAACAAAAACGGGGCCGTTTTTGTTAACACAGCCCCATCATTATTGCGAGAATTACTCGTTCTCTTCTTCCTCTTCCTCGTCGTCGAAGTCGAATTCTTCGTCGAGGCAAGCAAGACAAGTGCAATCGTCGCAATCGCAATCACAATCATCGCAATCGCAGCAGTCGCAGTCGTCCTCGTAGCAATACTCCTCGAGCTCGCCGAGGTCCTTGTCCACCTCTTCGATGTAATCGCCGAGATATTCCATATCCTCGCCGATCTCCTCGATAGCCTCGGTCATTTCGCCGAGAAGCTCAAGCATAGCGGCAATAAGCTTGCCCTCTGCGGTGGTCTTGTCGAAATCAAGACCGTCAGCAAGACCCTTGAGATAAGCTGCCTTTTCCTTGAGTGCCATATCCGGAAGCCTCCAAGATTATGCGCGGGAGAGATACTCGCCGGTTCTGGTGTCGATCTTGATGATCTCGCCAACCTCGATGAAGAGGGGAACCTTGATCTCGGCGCCGGTCTCAACGGTTGCGGGCTTGAGGGTGTTGGTTGCAGTGTTGCCTGCGAAACCGGGGTCGGTATCGGTGATCTCGAGATCAACGAATGTGGGGGGCTCTACGCTGAATACCTTGCCCTTGAAGGAGCAAAGCTTGCACATCATCTCTTCCTTTACGAACTTAAAGGAATCGGGAAGAACTTCCTTGTTGAGGGGAACCATATCAAAGGACTCCATATCCATGAAGTAGTAAAGGTCACCGTCAGAGTAGGAATACTGCATATCTCTTCTTTCGATATATGCGCTGTCAAATTTGTCTGTGGGGGAGAAGGAGCGCTCGATTACCGCACCGGTAATGACGTTCTTCATCTTTGTGCGGACGAAAGCCGCACCCTTTCCGGGCTTAACGTGCTGGAACTCGACAACCTGGAATACGTTGCCCTCCATCTCGAATGTTACACCGTTTTTGAAATCGCCGGCTGTTACCATAGTAAATACCTCCGTGGTTTGTTTTCATAAAATTACACCATATTATATAATATTTTTTGCAATTTTGCAAGAGGTTTGCGATATTTTATTGCGAAAAATGCACGTTTTTGGTACACTTTCAAAAAAAATTTACATTTTGCGCTATCAACGTATGTTCGGATTGGGCTATCGCCCAAACTTTATCAAGAAAGCTATGTTCGCACTCGCAAAATCAGCCTTCCCCGGTGGGGGAAGGGGGACCACGAAGTGGTGAATGAGGCGTTTTAATAAGATACTGTTTTTCGAGCGAAGCGAGAAAATCTTCCCGTTTGACCAACTAAAAAGCATACTCTGAATCATGTTTAGCAAATGTCCCTTGTAGGGTAATTTTGCAATCCAAATTCAGAACAAAAGATTTAGTTCGCATCGTTTTTGGAAGATTTTCGCTGACGCGAAAAACAGTATCTTATCAGGCGCCTCATTCGTCAGCCTTCGGCTGCCACCTTCCCCCACCGGGGAAGGCATAATTCGCCTACGGCGAATAGTCGGGTCTTACGACCCGCTGGGTCAGCACGATCATTGCTTTCTGCTTATCATTTATGCAATTTTACTATAATCAAAAAGCAGGCGCATTTTAAGCTTGCTTGAAATAATACGCCTTTTGACATTAAATTACCCATTTCGCGTCAGTTCACAGAAATTTTACAAAATCGATTACGGCAGTTTTTCGCCTTGGACAGTTAAACAAATAAATAACTTGACTTTTGGCTTAAAATATAGTATAATTAAATATATATGTCATAATGGATAAGTGTTATTTAGTTATATAATATATTACAACCATCCGAAAAGGAGCAAAAATATGTTCAGAAGCATGACAGCTTACGGCCGCGCGGCTCTTCTTACCGACGAGCGCGAGATTACGGTCGAGCTCAAATCGGTCAACAGCAAGTTCCTTGACCTCAGCGTCAAGGCTCCGCGTACTCTCTCGCCCCTCGAGGCGCGAATCAAGAGTGCGGTCACGGCGCACCCGATCAGCCGCGGGCGCGTTGACGTTTTCATAAATTACGTCAATTCATCATCCTCGGGCAACACCCTCGCGCTTGACAGTGCTTACGCCGAGGGATACATCGCCGCTCTTCGCGAGCTGCGCGACAAATTTTCGCTCACCGACGACATTTCGGTCATGACTGTGGCGCAGAACCGCGACATCTTCACCGTCCGCGAGGTTGGCGAGGATCTTGACGCCGTCTGGGCGGACATTCTGCCCGTTATCGACGAGGCTTGCCGCGAGTTCGTTGCCGAAAGACTGCGCGAGGGCGAAAACCTTCGCCGCGATATTCTCGCAAAGATCGCGCATCTGCGCGAGCTCACCGATCGCATCGAGGAGATCTCGAAGGGCGAGATTGAATCGGCTCGCGACCGCATAAAGCAGCGCTTGATCGCCGTTCTTGCCGACAACCGAATCACGGTTGACGAGAACCGCATCCTCACCGAATGCGCGATCTGGGCAGACAAGATCGCCATTGACGAGGAGCTTGTTCGCCTGCGCTCGCACTTTGCCGCCCTTGAGGACATGGCGGAGCTTGACATCCCCGTGGGACGCAAATTCGACTTCCAGCTTCAGGAATCGAGCCGCGAGATCAACACCATCGGATCGAAATGCCAGAACGCGGAAATTGCAAAGCTCGTTGTTGAAATGAAAAACGAATCCGAAAAGATCCGCGAACAGATCCAAAACATAGAATAAGAGGTTCCGAACAATGAAATTCATCAGCATCGGGTACGGAAATTCGGTTGCCGTAGAGCGCATCGTCGCTCTGGTCAGCCCCGAATCCGCGCCCGTCAAAAGACTTATACAAGATGCCAAGGAAATGGGCAGAGTTATCGACGTTTCCTGCGGCCGCAAAACCAGATCGGTGCTCGTCACCGACTCCGAGCACGTCATTCTTTCCGCGCTCACAACGGAAAAGATCGCCCGCCGACTCGAGGGAGATACCTCCTCGGACGACGACGAGGAATAGGGTGACAAGAACTAGTTCGGATTATTCTTGTCACCCTAAATTCAAAAATTATTATTTCACAAATAAAGGAGAACGATCATGATCTATCCCACCATTGCAAAGCTCACACAGGGCAAGTACAACCGCTATCAGCTCGCTATCGCAACCGCAAAGTGCGCGCGCATCATCACCGACGAGTACTCCACCCAGCGCAAGAACGCTGAAAAGCAGCTGACCGGCAACAAGGACATCGACCGCCCCATGATGGAGCACGCAGTCAACGCCGACTACCGCGACAGAAAGGCTGTTAAGATCGCCATCGACAAGCTCGACGACGGCGAATACGTCATCTGCGAAAAGACCGAAGAAGGAATGAGCTTTGAGGGAAACCCGAATAATTCGTAATCTCGCTGCGCGAGAATGATGATCCGCCTTCGGCGGAATGATAGTCGCGCTTCGCGCGAATGATAATCGGCTTGCGCCGAATGATGATTTCCGCTTCAGCGGAAAATGATCAATAGGAAAATTTCCGCCTTTGGCGGAAATTCACCTTAACTCTGCACTTTGCACTCTGCACTCATTTCGCACTTTTGGAGGTACGCCAAATGCAAACCAAATACGCTGGCGTGTACCTTCTTGACGCGCCGTTCTCGCTTGACCGGGAATATGATTATCTGATCCCCGAGGGGATAAATATTTCACCGGGCGACTTCGTCGGTCTGCCTTTTGGCAACGGAAACCGCAGGCGGATCGCGCTTGTGACCTCGATCAAAGACACCACGGACGTGCCCGAAGGGAAGGTCAAGCCGATCCTTGCAAAATGTGCAGAAGGGCTCCACCTTGACGGCGAGATGCTTGAGATCTGGCGCTTTCTGCGCTCGACTACACTTTGCACCACCTCGGACGCAATTCACGCAATGATCCCCTCCGCCGCGCTCTCGAAGCTCGAGGAATACTATTCCCCGACCGAAAAAGCGCCGACGAAGGCGATCCTTGAAAACGCGCAGGCAATGATGATCTTGGGCCTCATCGTCAGCCGCGGGCGTATCGGCGAGGAGGCTCTCAAATACCGCTTCGGCGTGAAGACCGCGGAATCGGTCGAGAAATTGCTGAAAGCGGGATGCATACGCCGCGAGCTTGAGGTCTGCGATCCCTCGGCGGGCAAGAGTGAATCTGTCTATTCGCTTGCCGTCGATGAGGAAACGGCAGAGATCCACATCTCGGGCGGCGTGATCGAGGGCAAAAAGGTAGTAAAGATCAAATCCGAGGGGCAAGTGCTCGCACTCCGCAGGCTTATGGAGAGTGGAGAAGCACTTTCATCGCTCGAGCTGCGCGATGGCGGCAATATCACGACCGCTCACCTTTCCGCGCTGCTCAAAAAAGGACTTATTTCGGAGGAAAAGAGATCGGTCAACCGCGATCTTATCCTCATCCACGCCCACGCCGAGGCGGCGGCGCAAAAGCGAGAGCTCGTTCTCAGCGACGAGCAATCCGATGCGCTTGCCACGCTCACCGAGCTTTATTCATCGGGCGAGCCCCGCGCGGCTCTGCTTGAGGGTGTTACGGGAAGCGGAAAAACGAGCGTTATGCTCGCGCTGATCGACCGCGTTCTCGAATCGGGGCGCGACGTCATCCTTCTTCTCCCCGAAATCGCGCTGACACCGCAGACGCTTTCGATCTTCTGCGCCCGCTACGGCGAAGAGGTCGCGCTTCTGCACTCGGGAATGTCGGCGGGAGAGAGGCAGGATTCCTACAACCGAATCAAAAACGGCGCGGCGAGGCTCGTTATCGGAACGCGCTCCGCGATATTTGCGCCGACAAAGAATCTTGGACTCGTCATCATCGACGAGGAACAGGAGCACACCTACAAATCCGACTCCTCCCCGCGCTACCACGCGAGGGACATTGCCCGTCTGCGCTGTGCCTATTCAAAGGCGCTGATGCTTCTCGCCTCGGCAACGCCGTCGCTTGAAAGCAGAAAAAAGGCGGAAGACGGGGCTTACACACTCATCAGGCTGACGAAGCGCTACGGAAACGCGGTGCTGCCCGAGGTCGTGGTTGCCGATATGCGCGGCGAGGCACGGACGGGCAATCTCACCCCCATCGGCGCCGAGCTTTCAGCCGCGCTTGTTGAGACCTTCGAGAAGGGCGAGCAATCGATCCTCTTCCTCAACCGCCGCGGATACAACAATTACGTTTCCTGCGCCGTTTGCGGTGAGGCGATCAAGTGCCCATCCTGCAGCGTTTCAATGACCTATCACACCCGCCGCGGCAACTATGAAGCGGGCGAGCTTGTCTGTCACTGGTGCGGCAGGCGAATGCCGCTTCCCACCGAATGCCCCGAATGCAAATCTGAGCATCTCATCCGCATGGGATACGGCACGCAAAGGGTCGAGCAGGAGCTTTCCCTCCTTCTTCCCGATGCAAAGATCCTCCGTATGGACACCGACACGACGCAGACGAAAAACTCATACCGCGAGCTTCTCGGTAAATTCAAGCGTCACGAGGCGGATATCCTCCTCGGCACGCAGATGGTCACGAAGGGTCACGACTTTCCCGACGTCACGCTTGTCGGCGTCCTTCTTGCTGACGCCTCGCTATACTACGACGATTACCGCGCCGAAGAACGCACCTTTGCGCTTCTGACGCAGGTCATCGGACGTGCGGGACGGCGCGACAAAGCGGGACGCGCGATCATACAGACCAACAACCCCGACCACGAGGTCATCGAGCTTGCAAGTATGCAGGATTACGAGACCTTTTACAAGCGGACTATAAGACTGCGCCGCGCGCTCGTCTTCCCTCCATTCTGCGACATTGTTCTTTTGACGCTGACGGGCAAGGTTGAGAGCGACGTGCTGAAGGCTTCGAACGTTCTGAACGAAAACCTCCGCGCGCTGACTTCGTCCGAAAAATACCGCGATCTGCCCTTCATACTCTTTGGACCCTTTGAGGCGCCCGTTTATCGCGTTGACTCGCGCTATCGAATGCGAATGGTAGTCAAATGCAAGCTCGGCGCGCAGACGAGAAGGCTTTTCGCGCAATTACTTACCGAATTCCCCGCCGAGGGCGCGACAGCCCCGACGCTTTCGATAGATTTCAATCCCACCAATTTATAAAGGAAACTCATCATGGCTAAAAGAAAGATTCTTACAGATAACGATCCCACTCTCCGCACAGTTTGCCGCCCCGTGCCCCGCATCACTCCCCGAATCATCACCCTTCTTGACGATATGATCGAAACGATGCGCGACGCGAACGGCGTTGGTCTTGCCGCACCGCAGGTCGGAGTTCTTCTCCGCGCCGTTGTCATCGAGACCGAGCCCGGCACAGTTCACGAGCTGATCAACCCCGAGATCATCGAAACCTCGGGCGAGCAGGAGGGCAGTGAGGGTTGTCTTTCCCTCCCCGGACGTTCGGGACACGTAAAGCGCCCGAATTACGTCAAGGTCAAGGCACTCAACCGCAACGGTGAGGAATACGTGCTCGAGGGCACCGAGCTCCTTGCCCGCGCCATCTGCCACGAAACCGACCACCTCGACGGTCATCTCTACATCGACTTTGCCGAGTATATGTACGAGCCCGAAGAGGAAGAGGAGCGCGTTTCGCCCCGTCTGCGCAAGTACGCGAGAAGAAGAGAGAGATAATTTCGTTCGGTAGCACGAACGAGTGGACAGTGATTAGTGGACAGTGAACAGAAAGATGCGAGGTAAGTGATGGATATCAAAAGCTATAAAGATATGATCGTGTGGCAAAAATCGATGGATCTTGCCATCGAAATATACAAGCTTGTAAAATTATTACCCAAGGAAGAAATTTACGCTTTGTCCGATCAAATGAGAAGAGCCGCAGTTTCTGTTCCTTCTAACATTGCAGAAGGGCAATCAAGAAACAAAACAAAAGAATTCCTCCAATTTTTAAGCATCGCCAGAGGATCAAATGCAGAATTATTCACTCAACTGCTAATATGTGAAAAAGTCGGATATCTAACTGAAAAACAAACCTTGTATGCGAAGTCAACTTCTTCGGAAATATCAAAAATGCTCGTTTCACTCATCAATAAACTTTCTGCAGAACAATGACAAGCTACAACTCACAAAATTATTCACCCGCATCTTTCTGTCCACTGTCCACTAACCACTGTCCACTATTCTCTCGCACGAGAGCAAAATCTCGTTCTACAACAAAGCAAAACTACGAGGTACAAAATGAAGATATTATTTATGGGAACTCCGGACTTCGCGGCAGTCGCGCTCGGCGCAATCTGCGACGCGGGCGAGGACGTTATCGGAGTCATCACTCTCCCCGACAGACCCGTTGGACGCGGCTACAAGCTGACTCCTTCCGCTGTTAAGATCTGCGCACTTGAAAGAAACATTCCCGTTTATCAGCCAACGACCCTCAAGGGCGAGGAATTTGCCGCTTTTCTTGAAGAGATCGACCCCGAGCTGATAATCGTTGCCGCTTACGGTAAGATCCTGCCGAGAAATGTTCTCGACTACCCGAAATACGGCTGCATCAACATTCACGGCTCACTCCTTCCCGAATATCGCGGCGCGGCGCCTATGCAGCGCGCGATCATAGACGGCAAATCCTTCACGGGCATCACAACGATGATGATGGCGGACGGCATCGACACGGGCGACATTCTCCTGACCGAGCGCGTCGATATTCTCCCCGAGGATAATTTCGAAACCATTCACGACAAAATGGCAGAGGTTGGCGGCTCTCTTATGCTCAAGACCATCGACGCCATCCGCGCGGGCACGCTCGTCCGCACTCCGCAGGATTCGACGGGTATCGAGCCCACTCACGCCGCAAAAATTGAGAAAAGCGAATGCCTCATAAATTTCGCACAGGATGCAGATACTATCCATAACAAGATACGCGGTCTTTCGCCCTTCCCCCTCTCCTACGCCCGAATGCCCGACGGCAAGATGCTGAAATTCGTAGCATCCCGCGTTGCCGACAGCGGCAAGCCCGAAGAGATCGGCAAGGTCGTTTCCGCCGACAGATCCATCATTATCGCCTGCGGCGAGGACGGCTGCGGCAGAATCGAGATCACAAAAGTTTTGCCCGAAGGAAAGGGACGAATGGACACAGCCGATTATCTGAGAGGGCGGAAACTCGTTTGCGGGGATGTTCTGAATTAAGAAGTGAACAGTGAACAGTGGACAGTGGACAGAAAGATGCGGGCAAATAATTTTGTTCTGCTTTCCGGTCATCGTTCTGCGGAAATATCATTAATAAAAAGCTGTATCATTTTTGACATTTCGCATCTTTCTGTTCACTGTCCACTGACCACTGTCCACTCTTCTTCTGTCAAAGATCCGCATAAAATCCAACGCACTATCCAAGTCAAGGAGCCAAACAATGCCTTTCTTCTACTATTTCGACCCCACCTACTTCCTCGTCATAATCGGTCTTATCATAACCGTCTGGGCGCAGGTTTCGGTGCAGTCGACATTTAACAAATATTCAAAAGTCAGAATCTCGCGCGGTATTACGGGCGCGGATGCGGCGCGTCAGGTGCTTTCTTACGGCAAAGTCAATGACGTGTCCATCAAGGGCATCAATGGAAGTATGACCGACCATTATGACCCGCGCGACAATTCGATCAGCCTTTCCGAGACCGTTTGCGGTGCTTCGACTGCCGCTGCTATCGGAGTTGCGGCGCACGAAGCGGGTCACGCGCTTCAGCACGCAGAGGGCTACGCCCCCATCAGGCTTCGTATGTCTATCATTCCCGTTTGCAATTTTGCATCTTCGCTTGCGATGCCGCTGTTTTTGCTTGGAATCCTCTTTTCCTCCTGGAATCCCGAAACATCATTCGGTTTTCTGATGATGCAGGCGGGGATCATCGCATTTTCGGTTGCGGTGTTCTTCCAGGTCGTCACCCTGCCCGTTGAATTCAACGCCTCGCGCCGTGCAATGGCGGCTCTTGAGGCTTCGGGCAACTACACCGACGAGGAGCTTGACGGTGCGCGCAAAGTCCTCCGCGCCGCCGCAATGACCTACGTTGCCGCGCTTGCGGTTTCGCTCCTTCAGATCCTCCGCCTTGTCATCCTTTCGAACAACAGAAGAAGATAATGGCAGAGAGCAAAAACGTCCGCCGCGCCGCGCTTGACATTCTGATGCGAATGGAAAAGGATGAGGGCGAGGGCTACTCAAACCGACTGATCGACTCGGCTATTTCGAAGCACTCCTTTGAGGGCGCAGACCGCGCGCTTCTTTCGCAGATCGTTTCTGGTGTGACCGAGCGGCGCATAACACTTGATTTTATAATTCAAAAGTTCTCGAAAACTCCGCTTTCAAAGCTTGACCGCGACGCGCTTTGCCTTTTGAGGATGGGGATCTATCAGCTCCGCTACCTCGACCGCATCCCCTCCCACGCCGCAGTCAATGAAACGGTGAACCTTGCAAGATCGCGCTCGCGCGGCTTTATCAACGCGATCTTGCGCTCATATCTGCGTGCGGATTCGATCAAATTCCCCGAAAAGCCCGAAGCGGAGCGGCTTTCGGTCACCTATTCGGCTCCCCGCGAGCTTTGCGAGAAGTTCATTTCGCTTTTCGGCGTGAGGAAGGCTGAAAGCATTCTCGCCTCCTATCTTGAAACTCCCGCGCTCACTTTGCGCGTAAACACTCTCCGCACCACCCGCAAGGAGCTGATCGCACGGCTCGAGACCGAGGGATTTGAGTGCACGACCACCGCGACCTCGCCTTACGGCATTCGAGTTGTCGGTTCGGGTCTGCCCACGGCGATCTCCGAAGGTCTATGCTACGTTCAGGACGAGTCCTCGCAGATCTCCTCGCTCGTGCTCGACCCGCACGAGGGTGACAGGCTTCTTGACGCCTGCGCTTGCCCCGGCGGAAAATCCTTCTCGGCGGCTATGCTGATGAAGAACACGGGCAGCATCACCTCGCGCGACTTGCACGCATCCAAGCTCCCGCTCATTTCATCGGGCGCGGAACGCCTCGGCGTTTCGATAATCAAGACCGAGGAGCGCGATTCATCTCTACCTTGCGGCGAAAAATACTCAAAGATCATCTGCGACGTGCCCTGCTCGGGGCTTGGAGTCGCGGCGAAGAAGACCGAGATCAAATACCGCCCGCTTTCAAAGAACGCAGAATTGCCCCCGCTTCAGTACTCCATCCTCTGCGCGGTTGCAGAGTCACTCGAGATCGGTGGAACGCTCGTTTACTCGACCTGCACGATCCTGCCCGAGGAAAACGAAGATATTGTAGAAAAATTCTTAAATGAACATAAAGATTTTGAAGCCGTTCCGTTTGCACTCGGAGAGTATAACGCCGATGGCGGAATACTGACGCTTTACCCGACAGACGAGCACGACGGATTCTTCATTTCAAAAATCACACGAAAGTCATAAATATGGAAAACAAGCAAACAGATCTGCTCTCCCTTTATCCCGAGGAGTTGCAGGAGCTGATGATCTCGCTCGGCGAGCCAAAATACCGTGCGGGACAGATCTTCCCCGCCCTTCACAAGGGGCTCGTGCCGAGCCGAATGACGAATATTTCAAAGGCGACAGCCGAAAAGCTCGAGGCGGCTCTGCCCTCGCGTATGCCCGAGATCGAGCAAAAGCTCGTCTCGCAGGTTGACGGAACGGTGAAATACCTCTTCCGCCTGCACGACGGCGAGTGCATTGAATCTGTCGTTATGCGCTACAACCACGGCAACACCATCTGCGTTTCCTCGCAGGTCGGATGCCGAATGGGTTGCGCCTTCTGCGCCTCGACGATCGGCGGCAAGGTGCGCGACCTGAGCGCGGGCGAGATCCTCGGTCAGGTGATCGTGGCATCCGCCGATATGGGCGAGCGCATATCAAACATTGTACTTATGGGAATCGGCGAGCCGATGGACAATTACGACAACGTCCTCCGCTTTTTGCACCTTGTCAACGACGAGCGAGGCATCTGCATCGGCTACCGACACATCTCCCTTTCGACCTGCGGACACGTTGACGGTATCCGCAAGCTGATGAAGGAGAACCTGCCCATCACCCTTTCGATCTCTCTCCACGCCGCAGACGACGAGGTGAGGGACAAGATAATGCCGATCAATCACCGCTGGAACGTCGCAGAGCTTCTTGCCGCCTGCCTTGACTGGTGGCGCGCGACGGGCAGGCGCATATCCTTCGAATACACCCTCATCGACGGGCAGAATTCTTCCCCCGCCGATGCGAGCCACCTTGCGGGCGTGCTCAATTCCGCCCTTCGCGGCAAGCCGTCTCGCGGTGAAAAATTCCCGATCCACGTAAATCTCATTCCCGTCAATCCCGTCAAGGAAACGGGACTTATGCCTCCTTCCACAGACAAGATCGAGGCATTCCGCGCAGCCCTTGAGAAAAAGGGCATTCGCGCAACGGTGCGCCGAAAGCTCGGCCCCGACATCAACGCATCCTGCGGACAGCTCAGACGACAGCACAAAGAAGAAGAAAAGAACTAAATTCATCATTTAACACGGTAGAAAGGTGTTCTCATGAAATTTTACGGAAAGACCGACGTTGGCACTCGTCGCACAGAAAATCAGGATTGCTTCGGTATCTACGAGATCCTCCCCGGGGTCACTCTGCTTGCAGTTTGTGACGGTATGGGCGGAGTGGCGGGAGGCGCGATAGCTTCCAGACTTGCCCTTGATACCTTTGCGCAAGCTATGCGCGAGCATATTCTGCCCGATAACCCCGAGGACGAGCCCGATCTCGGCAGTGTCGGTCTGCGTTTTTCGCTTTCGGCTTCTGCTTCCGAAGCCAACCGCGCCGTTTACAAAGAGGCAAAGGACTCGGACGGCAAGCTTGAGGATATGGGTACGACACTTGTTGCCCTTCTCGTTGTTGAGAACACCCTTGCATATTCGCTCAACATCGGCGACAGCCGTATGTATGAGATCTCGGGCGGCAAGATCGAGCAGCTGACAAAGGACCATTCATACGTTCAGCATCTTGTCGACATAGGCGAGCTTACATACGAGGAAGCACAGAATTCCCCGATGAGAAATATCATCACCCGCGCGGTCGGCATTGACGGCGACGTTGTGGCTGATATTCATTCGCTCAATCCCGCACCCGGTACGGCAGATGCGCCCCGCTATATCCTTCTTTGCTCCGACGGACTTTGCGGTGTCATCAGCGACGCCGAGATCGCCGAGATCGTTTGCGCGGAGGGCGAATTGCGCGAAAAGGCCGAAAAACTCGTTGCCGCCGCAAATAATGCGGGAGGACCCGATAACATCACGGTCGTTATCGTCGAACTTTAATATTACGGAATTTATTATGGAAAAGAACCTATCATATAAAGATCTCGTCGGCACCACGCTCGACTCGAGATACAAAATAGAAAAATGCCTGGGAACGGGCGGAATGAGCGTTGTCTTCAAGGCGACCGACCTCCGCGACGGCTCCGCAGTTGCCATAAAAATGCTTCGCGACGACGTTGCGGACGATAAGGAATCGCTGAATATCTTTATGAACGAATCCAAGGTCGTTTCCATGCTTTCGCATCCCAACATCGTTTCGATCCGCGCGGTATCCTTCAAAACCGAGAAAAAATACCTCGTTATGGAATATATCGACGGCATATCGCTCCGCACCTATATGGACAAGCGCGGCGCGCTCGATTTTGACGAATTCATCTCCTTTTCGGAGCAGATCCTTGCCGCACTTGAACACGCGCACAGCCGCGGCGTCGTTCACCGCGACATCAAGCCACAGAATATTCTTGTTCTCAAGGATGGCTTTATCAAGGTGACCGACTTCGGCATCGCAAAGGTGCCCGAAAAGAGCAAGGGCAAAACCATCTCCGACAACGCCATCGGAACAGTTTACTACATCAGCCCCGAGCAGGCGGCGGGCAAATCGACCGATTTGCGCTCCGACCTTTACTCCTGCGGCGTTCTGATGTATGAAATGGCGACGGGCAGACTCCCCTTTGACGACGAGCGCCCCATCTCCATCCTTATGATGCAGATACACGACAAGCCCCTGCCGCCGAGAAAAATCAACAAGCAGGTCCCCCGCGGACTCGAGCGTCTGATCCTCACCATGATGGAAAAGGATCCGCGCCGCCGCTACCAGACGGCGAAGGACGTCTTCATTCAGATCCGCAGGCTGGGCGACAATCCCCTTGCCGCAGTACCCTCCCCGAAGCAAATGGCAGCGGAAGCGCGTTCGAGAAGGAACCGCACGGAAAGACCGCCGAGCCGCTCCTTCTTCCCCATCGCGCTCGGAATTGCCTGTGCCGTTTGCTTCGTCGGACTTGTTTCGGTATTCTACGGTCTTGACGCGCTGAATTTCGGTGCGCCGGGAACCGCGAGCCTTAAGGTCCCCGACAGCGTCGGAGTCGAATACAGCGAGGAAATTATTACTGAACTCGGTTTTAACGAGGAAGACTATATCGTCACGGTTGAATATCTGACCTCAAATACGGTCGAAAAGGGCAAGATCATCTCGCAAAAGCCCTCCGCAGGCGCGCGCAGAAAATCGCCCTGTAAGGTTACGATCTCGGTAAGCATCGGCCCCGAGCTTGTCACCTTTGGCGACTATCTTATGATGAACTGGCGCCTGGCGCAGACAAAACTTCGCTCCGAGGGCTACGGCGTGACCATCATCCGTGAGGAAAACGCCGCGATCCCCGAAGGATACGTCTACGCGACCGAGCCTATGCCGGGCGAAAAGATCCAGCCGGGCAGTATGATCAACGTTTACGTCAGTGCGGGCACCGAGCAGGTGCTTGTCACGCTCCCCCAGTTTGTGGGAATGACCGAGCGCGAGGCAAAGACTTTTCTTGACGAAAACTATCTTCTTGTCGGCGACGTGACCTACACCCGTTCGCCGATGAAGGCGGGTACCGTCATCTCATCGTCGCACGAGGCGGGTGTCGGCGCTTATGCTTATGTCACCGCCATCGACTTTGTCGTCAGCGGCGGCGAGGATTTTGCGCTCAAGGTCTGCCCCGACGTTATCGGCAAGGATGCCGAGCTCTCGAAAAAGGAGCTCGAACGCTACGGCGTTGACGTCAATCTTATCACGGTAAGAGACGAGGCGCCCGCAGGAACCGTAATCCTTCAGTCGCCGAGTGCCACGGACGCCGTTGCATCGAATACGCATTCGATCACACTCACGGTCAGCGGCGGTCCTACATACACCCGCACGGTCAATATGATGAACCTTGTGGGACAGTCGCTCAGCGGCGCGCGCGCGATCCTGGACTATATGTTCGAGGGCATTTGCGAATACAAGCTGAACGTGACCTACACCATGAGCCTAAAGCCCAAGGACACCATCCTCTCGCAGATACCGCGCGAGGGAAAGGTTGAGGTCTCCACGGGTATTCTTGAGATCACGCTTGTCCTCAGCGGCGGAACTACCTATACCCCGCCCACGGTCAGCGTTGTCGTGCCGAACGTCACGGGAATGGATCTTGCCGAGGCGGAATCGCGTCTGCTTGCGGCAGGTATTCTGATCAGCAACATCAGCTACGCACAAAGCTACGCGGCGGCGGGCAAGGTGATCTACCAATCGGTAAACGCCGGACAAACTGTCACCGGTCCCCAGGGCTGGATCACCATCGACCTTGTGGTCAGCACGGGCTACAGCTCAACAGTACTACCGTAAAATCCGATATATTATAAAAAGGAAAGCAAATTTCATGCCGAACTTTCAAAAAATCAAAGAAGCCGTTTTGCGAGCGGACAGAAAGAACTTAATAAGAATATCTGTCGCGGCAGTTTTTGCACTGCTTCTTTTGACGATGCTTCCCGCGGCAATGCCCGACACGGGTGAGAGTGAACTGCCTCCTCCCTTCTCCTTTGACGACAAAATGCCCGAGCTCGATGGCACCGCTGTGCCCAAGCTCTTCCCGCACCTTGTCATCGTTTACCCCGAAGCAGAAGGCTGGGGCGAGGAGATTGCAGTACATATCAAAGCAGAGCTTCAGGGACGCTTCCACGCGCATTTCGTAATCCTTTCTGACAAGGAATACCTTGCACTTGACGAGGCAACGCTCGCGCTTTACAACGCAGACCCGACGCTTACCGTCAACCTTGGAATCACCGAGCTGCTTGACGGCACGTATCTGCAAAATCTTTCGCGCATTGGCTCCGAAGGGCTCGAGATCACGCAAAGCGGCACTCGCATTGACATCTCGGCGGCTTCCGCAGGCAGAGTGCGCGAGGGTGCACTTGCCTTTATCGAAGCATTCTCATATCTTGGCGGATATAATATCTCGGAGGAGCTTTTCCGCTTCGATCTCCGCCCCGAGCCCGAGACCGAATACGCCCCCGATATTGTTTCCGACGGCGAGGTAAAGGTTCTGACCTTCTCGCACATCGACTCTAATTCCTACACCCTCCGCGCGCTTGAGGGCATCGTTGCCGAGGTAAAGCCGAATCTCGTCGTTTTCAACGGCGGTGTTGAGGGCGGTGCAAAGACAAGGCAGGAGCTGACTGCCATCTGGCATAGCATTTCGGATATTCTTACAAAGACATCCACTCCCTGGTGTTTCACCCCCGGTGAGCTTTCGGGCAACATTCCGCGCGTGACGGTCTGCGAGGTCATCTCCTCCTTCCCGGGCTGCATCAAGAAGCTCACGGACGGCGCGGCATATTCTCTGACCGTTGCCAACACTTCGGGCACCGTTACGGCAAGCATTTACGTTGCCGACGTTTATGCCTCCGCGAATGACCTTTGCGATCTCATTGAAAGTGAAACCGAGCTCTATGCGCGCGCATCGTCGCACAAGAGATCGATTTCTGCGATCCTGCCCGCCGTAACGAAGCAGCTTGCATCCTCGGCGGAGGGAATCCCGACCGAATACATATCCTCTGCCCTTTCCGACGTTTGCGATTCGCTGATCCTTGCGGGCACGGACAACTTTATCTGCGCGGCTGATCCCGCTTCGCCCGTGCTCATAGACTGTGCGGCGGGTCATATCGCCCTTTCGGGCTCGATCGGATTCGATCAGCTCGGCGTTGGCGGAAGATTTGAATACAACCATTCCCTGCGCGGAGGCAGCTTGCTGACTATCGAGCATCGCCGCGCGGGCTATACCGAGGCGACGCTTTCCTACGTTTACGCCGCCGAATTCGGACTTACAGAAAGGTGACGAATGGAATATAAAACTCAATGCCGCATTCTTCGCGGCGTCGGCGGACTTTATTACGTCAGCCTCGCGGACGCGGAAGCTCACTCCGCGCTCTACCCGGGAACCCCCTCGCCCCTTGCAGGCAAATCGCTTTTGACGCGCGCGCGCGGTGCTCTTCGCACCCCCGACGGCGGAAAGATCAAGGTTGGCGATATTTGCGAATTTATTTATACCGACAATTCCTTCACCGAAGGCGGAATTCCGCAGGACGATTCCTCTGGCCTCCCCGAGGGCGCGGTTTCGGCAATTCTTCCCCGCCGCAACTCACTCATCCGCCCTCCGCTTTCGAATCTCGATATTCTCGTCATCGTTTGCGCCGCGGCTGCTCCCGCTCCCGCGACAGAAACGATCGACAAGCTCCTCTCGGTTGCCGAATATCACGGAATTGAAGCTGTCGTCGTCATCGGCAAATGCGAGCTTGACGGCGAGGTTGCCGAAAAGCTTGAAAAAACCTACAAATCCGCACTTTACCCCACCTTCCGCCTTTCCTGCTACGAGGGCGAGGGCATTGCGGAGTTTTCTTCCTATATTAAAGAACGCCTAAAGGGCAAGGTTGCCGCTTTTGCGGGCGCATCGGGGGTTGGAAAATCTACCCTTATCAACGCCCTTTTCCCCGAAATGAAGCTTGCGGCGGGCGAGATCAGCCGAAAGATCGCGCGCGGAAAGCACACCACGCGCCAGGCGGAGCTCTTTCCGCTTGAGGGCGGCGGATTCCTTGCCGACACACCCGGATTTTCGATGATAGACTTCGAAAACTTCGATTTCTTCCCCTTCGATGACCTCCCCGAAACCATGCGCGAGTTCCGCGAGCATTACGGCGAGTGCAAGTACCTTGACTGTTCGCACACAAAAGAGGAAGGCTGCGCCATTCTTGAAGCCATCGAGCGCGGCGAGATCGCGCCCTCGCGCCACGAAAGCTATCTTTCGATGTATAAAACGCTCAAGGCGAAGCCCCGTTGGGAGAAAAGACAATGAAAGCATTCATCTATGTCGGCGGTAAGATCGACACAAATTACATAACCGAACACCCGAAGGGCGAGGACATCACCGTTGCCGCCGATTCGGGTATTCGCAACGCGCTCGCGCTCGGCGATCGGGTTGATATTGCCGTGGGCGATTTCGACTCCTTCCCCGAGTCCGAGATCCCCGAGGACGCCGAGGTCATCCGCCTCAAGCCCGAAAAGGACATCACCGACGCGCAGGCGGCTATCGAGATCGCCATCGAGCGCGGCGCCGATTCCTTCATCATCATCGGCGGACTTTCGGGCAGACTTGACCACACGCTTGCAAACCTCGGGGTCCTCGAGGACCTTGACGCGCGCCATCTATACGCTATAGCGACGGACGGTTTTTCGCGCGTTCATTTCGTAAACGGCGGTTCGGCTTTGATCGGCCGCGGCGGCGGATTCAAGTATTTCTCGCTCATTCCCGCATCCGACGTAGTCAAAGGCGTTTCGATCGAGGGCGCGAAATATCCCCTCAAGAACGCCAGACTTACCCGAAAGAACGGCGGTTTTGCGACCTCAAACGAGATCGACGGCAACTGCGCGCTCATTTCGGTCAAAAAAGGCGCACTTTATCTCATAGAATCGCGCGACGCGTGAACTTTTGAATCGCAGCTGCATATAATGTCATTGAAGACGATATGCGGAGGTGGAATATGAGAGATTGCAGGAAGATGCGGCAGACGGTTGGGGTACTTGCGCTGACTTTCGGTGCGGGGATACTCCTTGCCTTTTTGTTGCCGGGTAAGATCCTCGCCTTTATCGAGGCGGCAGTTCTCCTCTGCGCGGGATTTATGCTCATCAAATAGGAGGAAACATGAGGATCGTTCTGATGCGCCCGCCCGCCATTCTGGCACCCATTTTGCGAAAATTTTTCGGAATTAAAAAGCAAAAAAATAATAAGTAAAAAAGTCAAAAGCGAGTGCTAACAAAGCTTTCTGGGTGTCCCCTCATCACCCGCTGCGGCGGGAGCTTCTCCCAGGAGAAGCCTGGGGAATTGTGAGCTTCGCTTGTTATTTCCTATCATTCATTTTTCATCATTCATTATTCATTATTCATTTGATCAATCTTGATTATTGATGAATAATGAATAATGAAGCCGCTTCGCTGATGAATAATGAATAATTATTAATTAGCAAGTGCTTTTTTCTATACAATCGAATCCAAAGTAATATTAATAAACAAATTACTTTTCTTACAATTCACATTAATGATTAACGATAAGCTCCATTTAGAAAATTCCCAATGAAGCTAACAGTAACCCAGGCTTCTCCTGGGAGAAGCTCCCGCCGCAGCGGGTGATGAGGGGACACCAAGTGTGATATGTTCGCACTTGCTTATTAATATTAATAAATATTTACATTCGAATTATTATAATTCAGGAGATAAAAAATGCTCGGAACTGAATTTCTTCCCATTTCGCGCGCTGATATGGAGGCGCGCGGATGGGACAGACCCGATTTTGTATATGTCACGGGGGATGCATACGTTGATCATCCCTCTTTTGGCGTTGCCATAATATCGCGCGTGCTCGAGGCGGCGGGTTACCGCGTCGCAATTCTGGCACAGCCGAACTGGAAGACGCTTGACGACATCAAACGCTTCGGCAAGCCTCGACTCGGCTTTCTCGTCACGGCGGGCAACGTTGACTCGATGGTTTCGCACTATTCGGTCACGCGCCACCGCAGAGGATACGACTACTATTCGCCCGGCGGAAAGACCGGACTCCGCCCCGACCGCGCGACGATAGTTTACTCGAACCTCATCAGACAAGCCTACGGCGACGTGCCAATCATCCTTGGCGGTCTTGAAGCGTCGCTTCGCCGATTTGCCCACTACGATTATTGGGAGGACCGTATGCGCCGCTCGATCCTAATCGACAGCCGCGCCGACATTCTCACCTACGGAATGGGCGAAAATATTCTTCTTCGCATCGCGGAGCTTCTCGACAAGGGCGTTCCCGTCAAAAAGATCCGCGACGTGCGCGGCTCATGCTATCTTTGCCCCGCGGACAAGCCCGAGCTTCACTACCCCGTCGCGGCACAGCTTGATTGGGAAAGCTTAAAGGAGGGCGGGCGTGCCTATGCCGACGCCTTCGGCGCGCAGTACCGCGAGCAGGACGCCATCGGAGGCAGAGCAATCACCGAGCTTTACGGCGACAAGCTGTTGGTACAAAATCCCCCGATGCCGCCGCTTGAGCGCAAGGAACTCGACCGAGTTTACTCGCTCCCATACACAAGAAAGGTACATCCCATCTATGACAAGGACGGCGGAGTGCCCGCTATCGCGGAGGTTGCTTTTTCGATCACACACAACCGCGGTTGCTTCGGCGCCTGCAATTTCTGCGCTCTTGCATTCCACCAGGGACGAAGCGTTCGCAGCCGCTCGAAGGAAAGCGTTCTCACCGAGGCGCGCGAGATCGTCAAAATGCCCGATTTCAAGGGTTACATTCACGACGTTGGCGGTCCCACGGCGAATTTCCGCGCTCCCGCCTGCGAAAAACAGCTCAAGAGCGGCGTTTGCCCGAACCGCAAATGCCTCGCGCCGAAGCCTTGCCCAAACCTCAAGGTCGATCACAAGGAATATTACGATCTGATCGAGTCGGTCGAGGCGATCCCCGGCATCAAAAAAGTATTCATCCGCTCGGGAATCCGCTTTGACTACCTTATGGCAGACCCCGACGACTCCTTCTTCCGCAAGCTCGTCCGCGACAACGTTTCGGGACAGCTCAAAGTTGCGCCCGAGCATTGTTCGGCAGGCGTTCTCGCATACATGGGCAAGCCCGATTTCTCGGTCTACCGCCGTTTCCGCGAGAAGTTCTTCGACCTTTGCCGTGAGTGCGGCAAGGAGCAGTACCTTGTTCCCTACCTTATGTCAAGCCACCCCGGCTCGACTCTGCACGACGCGATCGCCCTCGCGCTCTACCTCAAGCGTGAAAATCTCTCGCCCGAGCAGGTTCAGGACTTCTACCCCACCCCCGGCACGGCGTCAACTGTTATGTTCGCAACGGGAATCGACCCTTTCACGGGCAAAAAGGTCTACGTCGCCCGCGACCCGCGTGAAAAGCGACTCCAGCGCGCGCTCCTGCAGTACGGCAAGCCCGAAAACGCCCCCCTCGTCCGCGAAGCACTCATCGCCGCCCACCGCGAGGATCTCATCGGTACTGGCAAGGATTGCCTCGTCAGACCCGAGAATAATTTTAAGCCTCAAAGCAAAAATCAGAATCAGCGAAATCAAAAAAATTCACGCCCGCAGAAAAACGCGAGAAATTCAAAACCTTCTCAAAGCGTTCAAAAGAGCAATAAAAAGCGAAATAATACTTATTCCAAAAAGTCTTGACTTTTCCGCGTGCCAAGTATAATTATATATGGAAGAAAAAACTCAAAGGAGTGAAAAAATATGGCTAAAACACATTACAACATGAACATTGCCGGCTGCGACCGTGCGCTTCCTCTTTGCAAACTGAACGATGAGCTTCAGATCGGCGCGTTCGTCATCTTCGGCGACCCCGAGCTTACCACGGCTTGTGCACAAAGAATGCTCGAGCTTGCGCCCGAATACGACTACCTCATCTCCGCCGAAGCGAAAGGCATTCCGCTCGTTCACGAAATGGCGCGACTTGCGGGAAATCAGAAATACTTCCTCGCGCGCAAGGCAGCAAAGCTTTATATGACCGGCGTTTTCGAGGTCACCGTCAACTCGATCACCACCGCAAAGGAGCAGAAGCTCTACCTTGACAAGGCAGACGCAGACCTGATGAAGGGCAAAAAGATCCTCATCGTCGATGACGTTATCTCGACGGGCGAATCTCTCCTTGCCATCGAAAAGCTCGTAAACGCCGCAGGCGGCAACATCTGCGGACGTATGGCGATCCTCGCCGAGGGCGACGCGACCAAGCGTGAGGACCTCATCTACCTCGAAAAGCTTCCTCTGTTTGATAAAGAGGGCAATCCTATCGATTGATAAGCCATGAAGGATAATTTCAGAAGACTTTTATCCCTTTTCCTGCTCGCCTGCTTGCTTTTAGGTGCAGTTTCCTGCACCGGAGGCGTAGGGGAAGAGACGACTTCGCCGATAACGGATGCCATTACCGATGCGCCCGAAGCAGAAGCGCTCGGCTTCAAGCTGACGACCGATTACAAGCTCGTTCGCCCCGATGAATCCGACACCGCGGAAGTCAAGGCACTGCAGCTTCTTTCGCGCGGCATCGAAAGCGCCTGCGGAGTCCGTCTGCCTATGACGACCGATTTCACACGCAAGGGCGCAGAGGTCGTGCCCGAGGAATTTGAGATCCTCATCGGCGCTACCAACCGCACGGACTCGGTGAGTGCACGCGAATCGCTTACATATTACGATTGGACCTATAAGATCGTCAGCGAAAACGTCATCGTCATTTGCGGCGGTTCGCCCGAATCGACCGTAACCGCCGTTAAGAGCTTTCTCAAGGATCTTTTCGGTTATGAGGAAGATGCAGACGGCAACGTCATCTCGAAAGGAAGCGCAGCCGAGCTCAAATGCGGCGTCGAATTCCTTTACAACAACGGCTATCCCATCACTTCGCTGAAGCTTGGCGAGCGCGAGATCAGCGAATACTCGATCGTTGACGCCACCAAGAACGGCAAGGGCATCGAAAAGCTCGTTCAGGGCATCAGCCGCGTTTGCGGAGTCAACCTTCCCGTCGTTCCGATTGCCGACTACAAAAGCGGTCCCGCTATCTTCTTCGGTTGCGGTAAGCAGGACGGCGGCAACGGTGAGCACGAATACTTCACCTCTCAGCGATATTTCATCACCGAATCCGACGGAAACATCTTCATCGACTTCAAGACCGACTCGGTTGGAGAGACCGCGGCGGCGAGATTCGTGTTCGAATATATGCCACTCGGCGTTTCGGGCGATTACAAGATCGAGCTTTCAAACGCCCGTGAATTTTCGGGACTCCGCGTATCCTCGGGCACAAACGGACTTGTGCCGACCGATTGGATCTCGAATGAAGTCGCGCCCGGTATCACTTACACCGAGATCATTTACAAAGACAAGGACGGCGCACCCGTCCGCGCCTACGCGATCAGCGTGGAGAAGGGCTCGGCGACCATTCAGACCACAATGCCCTCCGACAGCGCTGACAAGATCGGAACCGTTGCAAAGATGAGCAATCAGCTTTCCGCCGCTGTGTCGAATGGCAAGAACGTCCTCGCGGGCGTCAACGCCGACTTCTTCGATATGGGCGGAACGAATGTTATGCGCGGTCTTTGCATCAAGGACGGCAAGCTGATCAGCGGGGCCGGAGGCAGACCCTGGTTCGGCATCACCCACGAAGGCGACGCCGTTATGGGCACCGACGCCGATTACGCGGATTACAAAAACAAGCTCACAACAGCAGTTGGCGCTTCGCACGTCATCCTCAAGGACGGCGCAACCGACGACCTCGCAACGAGCACCGAATTTTCATACACCCGCCACCCGCGCACCGCAGCAGGCGTGACCGCGGACGGCAGAGTCGTGCTCATTGTCGTTGACGGCAGACAGCCCTCCGTATCGAACGGAGCGTCGCTTGCAGACCTTGCATACATAATGGCAAGCCTTGGCTGCGTTGATGCCGTAAACCTCGACGGCGGCGGCTCGTCCACCTTCATTCTCAAGAACGAAAAAGGCACCCTCGTCACCGAAAACAGCCCCTCCGACGGTACTCTCCGCGCGGTTGCAAACGGACTGATGGTGGTTCTTCCTTAAAAATAAAGCGGAGCGCAAGCCCCGCTTTATTTTTACATTGTAGTGGATTCCTCGTAATCATCGCGAGCGCGGAACAGGAGCGTGACGCACCAAAGCCCCGCGAGGGCAACGACGGTATAAACGATTCGCGCCCAAAGGGTATCGTTGCCTCCGAAGAGCCAAGCCACGGTATCAAACTTGAAAAGTCCGACACCACCCCAGTTGAAAGCACCGACGATAGTCAGAATGAGAGCAATACGGTCGATTATCATAGGTAAGCCTCCTCATAAAAATTGCACAAGTGTTGCGCTTATGACTATTATTCACCCGTGAAAACTTATCTATTCACATATAATATAATTGGGAAATATCTCCGAGAACGCTGTAACAATTAAAAAAATTCAAACAAGCAAGAAAAAAAGTAATTTTTTCGAACTTTTTTTCAAAAAGGTATTGACATTCCGAAAAAAATGTGATATAATATTTAAGTACAAAACAATGGCCCATTGGTCAAGCGGTCAAGACGCTAGCCTCTCACGCTGGAAACTCGGGTTCGATTCCCGGATGGGTCACCAATAGAAACAAATCCGAACTACTTCGTTACAAACGATGTGTTCGGATTTGTTTTTTATTTCAATTATCCATATTAAAATTTTGGGTGCAGGCATCACGGCGCTGTTGACAAAGCCCTGAAAAGATCATAATACAAAAGGTTCGGAGATTCGGCTCTGAACCTTTTGTCGTACTGGACAAAAATGCGAAAATATGGTATAATATAAGCATAGAAAGCGAGGGATTCAAATGCTGAAAAAGGATAACGGAAGCCAACAGAAAATGTTTTTTGGAAGGATTGAAGATCTTATGCCAAAGGAACATTTTTTGAGAGATTTGGATGCGCTGGTGGATTTTAGTTTCATATACGAAAAGGTGGAATCGTTGTACTCCAACACAGGACGTCCTTCTATTGATCCCGTTGTTTTAGTGAAGATGTTGCTTGTCGGTTATCTTTACGGCATTGACTCCGAAAGGAAACTTGAACAGGAGATTTGTGTAAATATTGCGTACCGTTGGTTTCTTGGTCTGGAGCTTGGTGACAACGTTCCCGACCACTCTACTATCTCTCAGCTTCGCCGTCGTAAGTTCAGCGGTACAACGGTATTCCAAGACATTTTTGATGAAGTAGTCAGGAAATGTATGGATGTGGGATTGGTTTCGGGCAAGCTGTTATTGACCGATTCCACACACATAAAAGCGAATGCAAGAATTGACAGCCAAGAGATTATTGAGGTTCCCGATACCCCCAGCGAATATATGAAGAAGTTGGACCGCGAAGCATATGAATGCGGTCTGTTAAAAAAGCCGGCTGAATATACTACAGCAAAAACGAAAGAAGTAGCAAAAAGCACTACCGATCCGGAATGCGGTATGTTAAACCGTCCCGGAAAGCCCAAGGCGTTTTGCTATCTGAATCACGAAACCTGCGATGCCGAAAACGGGATAATTACAGACGTATACGTAACGCCCGGTAATGCAAATGATGCAGCACAGCACACGTCAAGGATCGAGCATCAACTTGACAAATTCGGTTTTGACACGGAAGCCGTTTGTGCGGATGGAGGATATGACAGCGGCGAAATTTATGATGCAATGGACAAGCGTGGCATCAAGACATATATTCCGCAACAAGATACGGTAAAACACAGCCGCGTTTGTACCGATGAATTTGATACGGATAATTTTGAATACGACAAAGACAAAAACGTATATATCTGCCCAATGGGTAAGGAGCTTCATTATTCGAGCTTTTCCAAAACGAGAAGAAAGAAAATATACCGTTCCAAGAAGAAGGATTGTTCCCATTGCCCTCACAAAGATGAATGTTGCAGAAAAAATGAAGATGTCAGAATGGTTGAGCGTCATATGCACCATGAGGCACGTGAAAAGCAGACGAAGAACATAGGCACAGCGGAATACCGCCAAGCAATGCGAGCAAGGCAGATATGGTGCGAAGGAAATTTTTCGCATCAAAAGGAACGACACAATTTAAGAAGAACAAGAAAACGGGGCATTGAAAAGGTTACGGAGCAATGCCTCTTGTCAGCCTGCGCGCTGAACTTAAAAAGGTTGGTAGCGGCTCTCAAAGCGAGAACCTCTACCAACCTTAAATATTTGTTTTTCATCCGTTTGCTATTATCCAAGCGGATTTTTCTTTTGTTTTAGGGCTTTGTCAACAGCGCCGTTTTCATCCAGACCACTTTTTACCGATGCACGGGTTTATCACTATATAACCGTCACGAAAACGCGAAATTTGTCCTAAGTCAGAAAAATATTTTTTATTATCCACTTAAGCGCAAATTGCTCTCAAGTTTTTAGTAAGAAAAAGTAATCTTGCACATTTAGCGATACTCGGAAAACATGAAAAATGACCTTGAAAAAATTATTATATGGAGGATTTACTATGGAACTTACTTATACCGAAAGAGATGGAATTTTCTATCCCGACTTAGCACTCCCCGAGCAAACTAATTACCCTCTCGGCAAGTACGGCAGAATGCGCCTCGACTATCTCAAAAAGCATCGACGCGGAACCTACACTACGCTGCTAACCTCGTGTACGCTCAACCAACACCTCTATGATACCGAGCAGGAGGTAAAG
>JAZSOQ010000140.1:0-9983 GCA_045537015.1 Eubacteriales bacterium | reverse complement strand
CTCAGAACTTTCGTCCTGAACCCTTTGTCAGTGGTCTGAAGCACGACGCGAAGCGTCGTGCTTTTTCTTTATGGTGAAGCTGAACTTTGCAAATTCGAACTGTCCCCCATTAACAAACTCGACCGGTTGATCGAGCATGATGGTAACGGGGTGACTGCGATAATTAAACGATATAATAAGCTTGTCATCGTAAAGAACGATAGATTGCAGAAAACTGTCAAAAATTCGTTGGCGTTGGCATATCGTAAATATTATATGTGTTGTAACTTCATAAGACTTACTCCCGACGTGTGGTTTTGTTATTTAGTCTTTCCGAGCAAATGATCCGCGCATCGAACCTGTCGCCTTTCTCGAAATATTCAATAATTCTTCACCGTGGGATAAGTTGACACGAGAATATTTTTTCTCGGCAAATTTCCATATAGACAAATCAAATTTTTTGTGTTATAATATATTTATTGAATCAACCGTGAGGTGAGTGTATGGCAATGAGCGAATGGAGCATCCGCAGAACGAATATAGGGCAGAACAGCATCCGTGTTGTTCTTTGCGACGACGATGCGGATTTTTTGAATATTTTCAGAAGCGAGATCATAGAGGCTTTTGAAAAGCTGAATCTGAAGGCGGAGCTGACGACTTTCAACAGCGCAGAATTTATCCCCGACGCTACCTTTGCTTCCTGCGATATGACGTTCCTCGACATCGACTTTGAGGGCGAGGATTACAATGGCATCGACATCGCGCGCCGTCTGCGCGGGGTGAATAAAAAAGCTGTGCTTTTCTTTGTGACGAACTTTATTGACTACGCCCCCGCGGGCTACGAGGTTCAGGCGTTCAGATACATCCTCAAGCTCGACAGAAACGACGTGCTTGAGCGCTACATCCTGCAGGCGGTAGAGCAAATGGCGGAAAGCCGAGAGATTTTCAGCATATCCGACGGCGATTCTGTCATAGAATTTCCGATTGATGACATTTCATATATGGAAGTCACCGATCACGAGGTCCTCGTTCACAGAAAAGAAGGTACGCATTCTCTCAACGCCTCGCTTTCGAGCCTTGAAGAGCAGCTTGAAAAGTGTGGATTCTTGCGAATTCACAACAGCTACCTCGTGAATATGCGTTATATCGGTAAATACCGCAGTCGCGAGTGTATCCTGACCGACGGCACCGTTCTGCCCGCAAGCGCACGCAATTATTCCGCGCAAAAGCAAAAATATATGCTGTGGAAGGGATTCAGATAATGCAATTTGTTTTTGTTCCCATCTTCACGGCTTTGCAGATATGCTTTATCTGGCTGCTTTTCTCCTCGTTTCTTGAACCCAAGCAATGGGGGCTTGATAACGTATTCTGGCACGTGCTCGCCTGGCTGATAACGGCGATTTTCGGCTTGTTTGACCTCCCCGGAATTTACGGTTACATAGTATACATCTTGATGTCTGTCATTCTTCTTATTGTCGTATACGGCGAGAACGGTGAAAACGGCGAAAGCAGCGTGCGTAGCCTCGGATTGCTCGCCACCGCGTTTGTCATTCCCTTTATAATCGACAGCGCGTTTCTGCATTTCGCCGCAAATATCAATGGGATCGCGTATTTCCTGATCCTTGGGGCGGGAAAGGTGCTTCCGATCGTGCTGGTTTGGCTGCTTCGAAAGCTCAGATCCACCGGCATCGGACATAGGGAAGCCGACAGCGAGGCGCTACTGCTCAAGCAACACATGGAGCTGCAAAAGGAAAGCATGAACGCGCTCGAGCAGAACTACCGTATGCAAAGAAAGAGTACGCACGAATTTGAGCATCACCTTCAGGTGCTTGGTGACCTTTTGAAGCAGGATGAAACCGCTGCGGCTTGCGATTATCTTGACAAGCTCAAAAAGAATCGCTCGATGCACCTTATGGGTGTCAATTCGCGCCATCCCGTGGTGGACGTTATCCTCAACCAGAAATATCAGATGGCGAGGGAAAACGACATCAAGGTGCAGATTCAGGTGAACGATCTTTCGGAGATCGATATACCTTCCGATTCACTTGTCGTGGTGCTTACCAACCTTTGGGATAACGCCATCGAGGCTTGCCGACGCATCGACGGCTATCGCGAGATCTTTTGCAGTATTCTTTACGATGAAGGGCTTTACATCTCGATACGCAACACATCGAATCCCGTAAGGATAACGGACGGCAAGATAGCCACCTCAAAGCAGGATTCTCTCAGCCACGGCTTTGGTTTAATGAGTGTGTGCTACACCCTCGACGGTCTCGGCGCGGAATACTCTTTTGATTATAGCGATGGCTGGTTCAGCTTCGTTGCGGAAATTGAAAAATGATAAAAAACAGTGGGAAGCTTCGGTTTCCCACTGCCTTTTTATGCCAAAAATGATGCAGTTACGCTGAAAATGTTGCAGTTACGATAAAGTATTGAAATTTTTTTCTTTGTGTGATATAGTATATATGAAAGCGAGGTTGATACAATGAAAAATTTACGGCATTTATTCAGACAACCCCTGAAGACCGTCACGGGTATCATACTGGTCACGCTGGCGGTTTCCATACTATGCGTCAGCGTCGGTCAGGCGTTTGCGGTGCGTATGACACAGCAAAAAATGAACCACGAGTTCACAACCGTCGCAATGCTTACAAACACGTACACCGTGCCCGATGACGTACTGTTCTGGCTTAATAAGACCGCCGAGGAGCATCCGGACGTTATAAAGATGATTTCCGAACAGGGATTCCTTTCCTCATATATTCCGGGGATGAAGACCTTGAATTATACGGATCCCGAGGACGGAATTTTCTACGATACCGGCACCACCGGCCCCACGACCGTGCGCCCGTGGCCCCACGGCAGACCATATTCCTGCGCTATGTTCGTTATCACCATTGACAGCGTCGGCGGTGCTGTGGAAAAAGCAAGAACCTACACCACAAGCGAAGAATTAACACTTGAGGATTTTGCCACTTATGAGGAATTTATGCAATGGAGAGAGGAGAATCACAAAACCTCCAGGCTGACGTATGCCTACACCGTTGAGATCGTCGGCACAGTAAACGAGGTGATCTCCCTCGAGGAAGGATTCGAGGATCCCACCGGCAGAACCATCAAGCTCACGTTTTCCTCGCCCACCGCGCGAAATAAGGATATGACCGCCATTTCCAAATTGAAGAAGGGTGAGCAATACATCGTTTACGGTATGGATTACCGCGACAAGGATTGGCAGCTTCGCAGTCAGCTTAAGACCGGCGAGTCCGAATGTACCGTCGAGAGGTATGGATTGATAACGCACGTCACGGCAGAGATAGATAAATTTGATCTGTCGAAAATTCATATTATGACGGACGCGGATAAGGTTGAATACGAGAAAAAATACCGTGCTTCGGGTGAAACTCATCTCGTGAACGGCAAGGTCGTGCTCCCTTATGCACGGGTTGATATGGATGACGGCACCAAGGTGTATCTTTCACAGAGCCAATATAAGGTCATCAACACAGTCTCCTTGACTCTCGGCAATCCGATCAGCCAGGTGAATTATGAATTTATCCGCGATTATGAGGGCGGGCCGGTGAAAGAAGTGCGGTTTATCACAGAGTATACGTATTTTGATGGAGAGGACTACGTGGCTTGCACCGCCGACGAATACACCGAGATCTACAAGATCCCCACCTTCGCCCTCCTTGAAGGCTCCGCTGAGGAATTTTTGAATTCCGCAGCGGGAGCCGAATGGAAGGCGGCGCTTGAGAGGGATAAGATCAATAACAGCTGCTTCCTCACCATCGGCGTCGACCACCTCGGATATCTGATCGACTTTGTTCGTGACGATTCGGTGATCACGTCGGGCAGATCCTTCACGTCCTCGGAGCTTGCGGAGGGCAGCCGCGTTTGCATAATGCACGAGGCTCTTGCCGCCGAAAACGGCCTCGAGGTGGGCGACAAGGTTACTATGAACTTTTATCATAACGACAACGTCATTCCGTATGATAAGAAGCCCACGGGCTGGGGCGATTATCTTGTTCCGAACGCCGGTTTCTACTATAAGACGACTCCCTTCACCGAGACGGAGGAGTACACTATCGTCGGTCTTTGGCGCGGCGAGATGCTCTGGCCCGACGTAAGCGAAAACGAATACTCATTCTCGCCCAATACGATTTTTATCCCGAACGGCTCGACCGTGACCGAGCTCGACCGCAACGAAAGCATCCTCTATATGACTCCCGTCGTTCACAACGGCAAGCTCGAGGAGTTCCGCCATCTGGCAGAGGAAGACGGTTTTAATGATCGCTTTCACTATTTCGACCGCGGTTACTCGCTCATTATGAAAAACTTTTTCAACTATGAAAATATGGCTGTTCAGGTGCTGGCTATCGGATGCACGATATATGCGGTCATCATTCTGATGTTCTTGATGCTCTATCCCGGCTCGTATTCAAAGTCGGTAAGAACTATGGAATCGCTTGGAGTGTCATACCCGAAGAGAGTGTGCTTTATTATCACCGCCTCAATGTCGATCATCACACTGTCAACCATCTTCGGAAGCTTCTTGGGCACGCTATTGTGGAGATTTGCAGTAAGTGCGCTCAAGACGTCTGCGGGGGCCGTGACCGAGCTCTTTATAGAGCCGGGCACTCTCGGCACCATAGTTATCGCGCAGTTCTTATTTGTGCTGCTGCTTGACGTTCTTGTGTCCCTGTACGTAGCCACCCCCAAGAAAATGTCGGCAAGGAGGTAATCATGATAAAAAAGATCATAAGACGAATAAAAAGACAACCGCTCCCCTGCATTGCCGTCTGCCTGCTTGCCGCTGTGCTTTCGGTGTCTCTTTGCCATCTTCAGCACTCGCTTGAAGAGGAGCGCCTCAGCTTCGAGCAGACCTGCAATTCGATCCCCGTTCACTTCAAGATCACCGAGCTTGACGGCAGCAAATTTGAAGGCAAAACCGGGATCGCAAAGTGGGCTATGAACGAATTCCTCTTGAACGACGGGGATTTCAACAAGCTTTCAAGGGAGCTGTTCGTTCGCGTGGATTACAAGGGCGTAATTCCGGAGGAAGACAAAGAAGCCGTGCCCACCACGCCCTTCAGCGGGATCACGTCTATCGGCGCGGCGGAGGAGCTTTCGCCCTCGCGCGGCTCAAGAGTTCGCTGGTATGAGGGATACGATGAAAGCATATTTGCCACGAAGGAATTAGTTTGCCTCGTGCCCGAAGATTTCAAGGGCGGAGACGAGATCGAGGTAACCTTCACGGGAAAAGACAAGCTTGATTTTGTAATTGACGGCAATAAAACAGAGATAAATCGTAGCTACGTTCAGCACACCGCAAAGTTTACGGTCGTGGGACGCTATACCGACGAGGGCAACGAGACCGTTTATTGCCCCTATAAAACGATGGTGTCGTTGCTTGATATGATCGAGATCGCGAAGGAGACTTGCGTCAGTTATCTTGGCGCCACGCTTACAAACAGCTTGGATATCGACAAGCTGCGCGAGGCGAGGGCAAAATGGTTTGCCGAGCCGAATCCCACGGGCGAGCAGACTCCCTGGGAGGGGGAAGAGGCTTATTCCAAATATTATCTCTACGCATTGGATATCGAGGATTCCCTCCTGCGAACGCTGGAATCCAATATGAAAAACAGCATATTCCTGAATAAATTCGCGTCCGTTATCGTCTTTATTCTTTCTGCGGGCGCGGGCTTCCTGACGGGATTCCTCATCATTCGCTCAAGAAAGCGAGAGATCACGCTGATGCGCACCGTCGGAGAATCGAATCGCGAGGTCTACTTCAATTTTGCACTTGAGCAAATGGCGTGCGCCATCGTCGGTATAGCTTTCGGTGGTGCATATAATCTGTGGGATCCGATCGGTCAGCTTTTGATATTCGCTGTTGTTTATTACGTCGGCCTCAGCGTCGCGCTTGCGATATTCCTGAGCAAGAATCTTCTTGCAACCATCAAGGAGGATGAATAAGCAATGAAAAAGAAATATTTGATATATATCCTTATATCCGTGCTGCTTTGTGCGGTCATTGCCGTTGCCGTTTACGCTTTGCACACATCGGCAGAGGAAAAAATGAAGCAATATGAGGAGGGTTTCGCCGCGGCACAGGTCGCCGTGACCGTGACGACGGCCACGGGCGAGTACAAAGAAGATGAAAAGTTCGAAACGTACGAGTGGGTTTATAAATTGTTTACCGATCAGGAACCCGTTAAGTTCTACGACCTTACCGCTGCAGGTGATGATCCAAGAGCGGAACATAATTTGCTAAAAGAAACGATCCCCACGGAGCTTTCTTTGGCTGAATACGTCAAAGATGTTCGAATTATGATGTCGCAAGAGATAAACAATGTCAGTGGCTACAGCTATGGAAGTGATGACCGATATTATGCTTGTGGCATTACCTCGATTGACTGCGATCCGATGCTTGCTTCGGAGGAATGTGAGATCACCTGGTATGAAGGATATGACGAAAGTATTTTTGAGGGTGACGGACTCTATTGCCTCGTTCCGGATACCAAGCTCGAAGAGTATGATAATGGAAACGGCGAGGCTGTTGTGACCTTTTATAACATGTCTTTTAATTATTCATTCGAAGACGGTAAGATCGTGCAGGAAAAAATAGATCTCGAATGTTCCTACACGATGAAGATCGTGGGAACCTATACGGGCGGCGACCGGAACAGTATCTACTGTCCGCTATCAATTATTAAAAAGGCGTCCGGCGAGCTTGGAGCGGACCCGTACTATCATTATCTGAGCGCGAAGTTTGTTGACAACAGCCGTCTTGACGAATTCCGCGAAAAAATGAGCATTTGCTTCCTTGAGCCCTCGCCCGAAAATGAGCGTATCCCTTGGGGACATCATATTGAATGTCGGGATGATTACATGCTTCAGCACAAATATTACCCTCTTGCCTTGGATATCGACGACGAGGATTTGATCGAACTGTCGGGTGTGAAAGACGAAGCTGCAATGCTTGAGGACATCGTCAAGGCAGGCATCATCGCCATTAAGGTCATCATCGCGGGAATTCCGGTGGGATGTCTTGTTATCTTTTTGACGAATAAGAGAAAAACGAAAGCCGAATGACCAACGAAAGGAAGTAAGTGAATGATTTCCAAAACAAAAAAGTACTTGATGTGCATCCTGATCCCCCTGCTGATCTGTGCGGTCATCGCCGTTGCCGTTTACGCTTTGCACACATCGGCAGAGGAAAAAATGAAGCAATACGAGGAAGGTTTCGCCGCGGCACAAGTTACCGTGACCGTGACGACACCCACGGGCGAGCCCAAAGTCGAGACCATGGATGACGGAACTGTCATCGAGATGCCGCTCTACATTCCGGAGTGGGTCTACAGATTATTTACCGAGAAAGAACCCGTTCTGTTCTATGACGTATCCGCTGCAGGGGATGATTCGGAAGCGCGACTGAAGTTAAAAGATGAAGTAACCCCCGCGGAGCTTTCCCTGACTGAATACGTTAAAGACGTTCATTGTATGAATTCGCAACGGATAAACAAGGTCAGCGACTATAGTTTTTTAAAGAATTACGGCGACATAAGCGTTTACGAACGCTATTATGCCTACGGTATTACCTCGCTTTCCAGTGATCCAAAGCTTGCTTCGGGTGGTGAATGTGAGGTCACCTGGTTTGATGGATATGATGAAAGTATTCTTGCGGGCAACGGACTTTATTGCCTCGTTCCCAACAGCAAGCTTGAAGAGTATGACAACGGAAACGGTGAGGCTGTTGTGAGCTTTTATTACTCGGCTATGTCACATAAGGTCGTGGACGGTGAGCTTGTGAAAGAACAAACAGAACGTGAATGTCCGTATACGCTGAAGATCGCGGGAACCTATACGGGCGGCGACTGGAACAGTGTTTATTGTCCGCTTTCCATCGTTTTACAGGCGTGCATCGATTTGGAAGCAGTACCGCGAGTTCTTTCACTGAGCGCAACGCTTGCGGACAACAGCCGCCTTGAGGAATTCCGCGAAAAAATGGGCCTTTGCTTCCTCGAGCCCGCGCCCGAAAACGAGGATATCCCTTGGAGAACTTATGCGCAATTTCAGAAACGTTCTATTTTTCACAAATCTTACCCTTTGGGCTTGGATATCGATGACGGGGCTTTGAGCGATCTGATAGACGTGATGGGGGAGGTCCAAAGGCTCGATAACATCGTAAAGATAGGTGCTATCGCCATTGCGGTCATCATCGCTGCAATTCCTGTAGGATGTCTTGTTATCTTTTTGACGAATAAGAAAAAGTCGAAAGCCTAATGACCGACGAAAGGAAGTGAGTGAATGATTCCCAAAGCAAAAAAGCGCTTGAAGCGCATCCTGCTCCCCCTGCTGTTTTGCATTGCGGCTTCCCTGATCCTTGGCACTTTGAACGCATTAAACGAGGCAAAATTGCGCAAATACGAGGAGGAGTTCCAATCTATACCGGTCACCCTGACCATAACGACCCCCACGGGCAGGGATACGAAAATGGAGGTTCTGCCCAACGGAATAACAATTGAGGAAAAGGTTACACTTTTGATTGATCAATGGGTTATGAAATTGTTCAAAGAATATACTCCCGTCTTCTTCTACGACGTATCCGATGCGAAAGACTCAGGCGAGGCACGTGTGCTAAAAAAAGAAGTATTTCCAACAAAGCTTTGTCTGACAGAATACGTAAAAGATGTTAAGTATACTATCGCTATGGAGATAGACAAGATCAGCGACTATAGCTTCGGAAGAGCTGATCATTATAATATGTATGGTATTACCTCGCTTTCCTGCGATCCATATCTCTCTTCGGAGGAATGTGAGATCACGTGGTATGAGGGATATGACGAGAGCGTTTTCTCGGGCGGGGAAGCGGTTTGCCTCATTCCCGACGGCAAGGCACGACAGTATGATAACGGCAAAGGCGAGGCTGTTGTGCATAGAACTGTAACCTCTACACACTACCAAATGATAGACGGTAAAATGGAGAAGGTTGGCACTTCTTCGCGTGAATGCGAACGCACGCTCAAGATCGTGGGAACCTATACCGGAGGGGATTTCAACAGTGTTTACTGTCCGCAGCCTATTGTTGAACAGATGGTCAGCGAGCTTGAAATAGGTTATAGCATCGGTGCTCTGAACGCAACGCTTGCCGACAACAGCCGCCTTGAGGAATTCCGCGAAAAAGCGAGCTTCTGCTTCCTTGAGCCTTCGCCCGATAACGAGGAAGTACCGTGGGGATATTATGCTGATAATTTTCGTTATGATTATTATCCGTTGGGCTTGGCTATCGACGACGAGGCTTTGCTTGCGCTGCCCGACGTAACCGAGGAATGCGCAAGATTTGCCAAAATCGTCAAGATCGGCATCGTCATCTTTTCGGTCATCGCCGGAACTCTGGCGGGATATCTGATAATTCGCGACAACAAGAGCGGCATTCTGCAGATGCGCGAGGCGGGCAGATCGAACCCGAGGCTTTATTTCGGTTTCATGCTCGAGCAAATGCTCTGCACCATCGTCGGCGTCGCGATCGGCGGTGTGTACTTTATGTGGAACCCGACGGAAAACTATTTGATCTTTGCGGCGGTCTACTTCGCCGTCCTCAGCCTCGCGCTTGCGATATTTATGAGTAAAAGAATCATCGAAACTATCACGGGGGATGAAGAATGAGTATTTCACTAAAAAACGTATCTTACAGCTACAAAGGAAAGTATCAGACCGTCCGCGCGGTGGACGGGGTGTCCTACGATTTTGAGCCCGGCAAGTGCTATGCCATCATCGGCAAGTCGGGCTCTGGCAAGACCACGCTCCTTTCGCTGATGGCGGGACTCGACGTCCCCACCGAGGGCGAGGTCATCATCGACGGCAAGTCCACAAAGAATTGGAACCGCAACCGCCTCCGCCGCGATGCCGTCAGCGTGATCTATCAGAATTACAACCTCTTCCCGCTTCTGACCGTGCAGGAAAACATCCGTTACCCGCTCGATCTGAGGAAGATGTCCAAG
>JAZSOQ010000099.1:0-21366 GCA_045537015.1 Eubacteriales bacterium | reverse complement strand
TTCAGGCGGAGTTTTACGATTATCTCAATATCATTTTTCGTTGCTAACCTTATTACCATAAAAACCTCTAAATTTATATTTTGCTTAATATGTTCTATTAAATATTCCCAATTAACATCCTCTGACAGTTAGATAAATTCTTATTTATCGTTTCATTTTATCGCAAGTTTCGCCTTTGTATTACAAAAAGGTCTTACCGAAAATATTATATCATAAATCAGCAGAGAACGCAAGAGTGATATTCCGACTTCGTCGGAGTGATATTATCGCTTCGCGATAGTGGTATTGAAGCCTTGCGGCTTCAGTGGTATTTTATTCGCCATAAAACTCGCGAAGCGAATACCACTCGGCGTGAGCCGAATACCACTGCGAAGCAATATCACTCGCCAAAGGCGAATAAAACTGCGAGACTTCCTTATGGGAAGTCTCGCAAAAGATCATTCGGGCTTGGAAACGTCGATATAATCCTTAGCATAAATCATACGGGTCTCGTGAGTTCCGTCGTTGCGGATGTCAAAGATACGTCCGCCGCGGCGTGTGTCAACTCCGCCGATAGCAAAGCCCGCGCAGGCATCAAGGGTGAGTCTGATGCCGCCGTAAACGCCGTCGGAGATATTGTGGTGCAGGTGGCCTGCCGCAATGATCTCAACGTCGCCGCGCTCGAGCATCGTCGAGAACACGCCCGAGTTGATCATGGGACACTGCCACTTTTCGCCCTCGGCACCTATGTAACCCGTTTCCTCGGGATTGTTGACAGCCATCATGATCTCGTGCGGAGGCACGTGCATTACCGCCAATGCGCGGACGGTGTGACCCTCCTGCGCCTCGAGCTCCTTCGAGAGATTCCAATACCACATCTGCTGCTCAAAGCGGATGGGATCCCACTTTTTATAATGCGGCTCGCGGTTGGGGAGCATCAGATCCTCGGCAGTAACGCCGGGACGGAGCTCGCCGTTTTTATACTTCGAGTCGAAGGCATAGATCGCGTACTCGACACGGTCGGAATCGTGCGCGAGAACGGGAACCATATAGTTGGTGATGCCGGGGATGCCCTCGCTGTGAGAGGAGATGCAGTAGGGATAGGACTCATAGACCTTCTGCTGCTCCTCGCCCGAGACATCAACATCATAGTCGTGGTTGCCGAAAATGTGCATCCACGGGATCTTTCTCTTCTCCATAGGTGCGGTGAAGATCTCCATATATTTGATGAATTCATCGTAGGGCTTAAGATACCTGCCGTCAACGTTGTCGCCGCCGAGGATGACGAGATCGGGCTTTGCCGCTTCTACGACCGCATCAAGCCCCGCAAGAGTGCGCGGATCATATTCGAGCTTATCTTGAATATCCGAAACCATAAGAATGCGGAACGAACCGTCCTCGTGGAAACGGAGAGTGTGCTTTGTCTTTGGAATCATTTCGACTTCCTCTTTTCTGAATTAATGAGATAATTATACTGCAAAATTCTGAAAAAGTCAATATAAAATCAAAGCAGTCCGTCAAAAAGCTTGATATTCGCCGCCTCGGGCTTAAGCTCGCCGGCTTCGCATTTCTTTATGATCTCAACGATCTTGTCGTTGATGGGTGTCGGAACTCCATTCTTGCGTCCCCATTCGCAGACGATGCCGTTGATGGCGTCGATCTCGCAGGGCTTTCCCTTCTTGAGATCCTGCAGCATCGAGGGCTCGATGGCGCGGTGCTTCTTCATTGCTATCGGAATGAGGAATGTCGCAAACGCGCGCTTAAGGGCGTTCTTGTAGTAGAAAAGTGCGGTGATATTCTTGCCCTGAACGGGTGCAAACTCCGCGCCCGCCGCGTGGCCGACGTCGATGCACTCCTTCATACAACGGACTGCGACCTTCGCCGCCGCCTTGTTCTCGGAAACGTCGCCGAAAACTCCGCCGACTACTGTGCCAAGGCCCGAGAAGGTGGCGTTGATAAGCAGCTTCGACCAGCGCGCGCCGATGAGGTTTTCTTCCTCGTGAACGGGACACATCAGTTCAAGAAGCTCCTTGACCTCGTTGAATTTCGTATCGGTAATGCCTTCCATTTTGCCCATATGGAAGGAAAGCGACGCGGGATCGCTCGTCAGCGTGCATTCGCCGGGTGCGGAAAGGGTCGCGCCCCATTCGACAACGCATCCGACGGTGCGGTTAGAGCCCACGATCTCTGCAATTCCCGGCTCGGGCAAGCCGTTCTGCAAGGTCACGATGACGCCGTCATCTGCAAGATAGTCCTTGAGAGTCGTAACAACTTCCTTGTTGAAAAGCTGTTTGGTCATAAGTAGGATGATGTCGTATTTTCCGCTCATCTCATCGGGAGTATACGCGGTGACGGGGACTGTCATCTCGATCGTGCCCGTGATGCGCGCGCCCTTTTCGCAAAGAGCGGCAACGTGCGCCTTGTTGCGGTTAATAAGATCTATCTGACCGCCGTTTTTGGTTATGTACGCGCCGAGCACCGTTCCAAGCGAGCCCGCGCCGTAAATTGCATTTCTGCCCATTTTTTATACCTCACAAAAATAATTTTTCATTATATATCTATTCAAAAAGCTTTGAAATACATCGAAAACGCAAGGATGCAAAGCGCGGGATAATATGTTCCCATACAAGCATTAGCCGTCCATTTCCATTTCCGCACGAACCAATCGAGGACGAGCATCAAGTCCGAAAAGAAGAAAAGAAAGCTTCCCGTCGCGATCAGAATATTGACTCCGTTCGGTTCAACTGTCAGATTTGCAAGTGCCTTTCCGAGCATCGAGGAAATGATAAGGGCATAGGCAACGCATATCCATCTGAAGCTTTCCGAACTGTATTTTATGCACGGCGCAAAGATCAGAAATGCGGCAGCTGCGGCAAAGATCAAGGCGCTTATCCAAACCTCGCGCAGGCTGAACCCTTGCAAAAAGAAATAGGCAATCATAAAACATACGTGCCCCAAGGCAAAAAGTCCCGCACCGAGAATAAAACTTTTGCCGATGAAAACGTCACCGAGCATGGCAAGCACAAGTGCGGTCGCCATCAAAATGTAGAATTGCATATTTTCTTGCTTCATAGCTATTGCAAACCCGAGATTTATGAGCCCGAGCAGCGCAAACGCAGAGCTGCATATACATTTCAGCGAAAACACAAATTTATTCTTTTGATAAAAATAATTTAAGATAAATATTACGGCAATAATCAGAATATTCAATAATAATGCCGTTGTATTCCCGTTCATTTTTGCCTCTTTCTATTGACATTTGCTGTTCTTTACTATATAATAACATTATCGACCGCATTTGTCAAGTAAATTTTTGTTTACGGAGGCAGTATTATGAAACAATTTGCAAATCTTCATCTCCATTCCACCCACTCGGACGGTGTCTACACGCCCGCGGAGCTTGTCCGCATTGCCAAGGACGAGGGCTACCGCGCGCTTTCGCTGACCGATCACGATACGACTACGGGAAACGCCGATATGCGCCGCGAATGTGAAGCCGCGGGGCTCGATTTCATCTTCGGATGCGAATTCTCTTCCCCCTGGCGCGAAAAAAAGATAAATTTCCACATCGTCGGCTTCGATTTTGACCCCGAATATCCCGAAATGAAGGAATATCTGGCGCAGAGAAGCTTTTGCGAGGCTGAACAGACCCGCATCCTTTTCGAGCGCGGTCTTGCCGAGGGACTGATCCACGGCATCGCGTGGGATGAGGTTCTTGAATACAACAAGGGCATCACGTGGCTTTGCAACAATCACGTTTTCGAAACGATGAAGGCGAAGGGGCTCGTGACCGACCTCGATTATATGAATTTCTTCCACACCGTTTACGGCAAACGCCGCGGCGAGGTCAAGCCGCCTTATGAATTCAAGCCGATCGACAAAATGCTCCGCCTCATCCGCGACGCGGGCGGTTTTGCCGTCGTCGCGCACCCGCACCGTCAGCTCCACGAGATCCCCGAGCTTATCGAAATGGGACTATCGGGGCTTGAGGTATGGCATCATCTGCTGACCCCCGAGGAGCGACTCGAGGCTCTGAAGATCGCAAAAGAGCACAAGCTCTTCATTTCCGGCGGCAGCGACCACGACGGCCTCTGCGGCGGCTATTATTCAAGCTTTGAAAATCCCGAAGAATGCGAGTTTTACATCCCCGAATGCTCCTGCGGCACGCAAGAGATCTTCTTCCGCGAGATAAAAACGAGAGCTCTTGACTCCGAGCGCGAGGCGGTGATTGAGGAATGTATAGAAAAGGAACAAAGCAATGTATAAAACCAAAAAGGCAACGAGAAGACTTGCTTGATTGCCTTTTACGTATGATCGAACTTTCGGAGAAATAAAGCTTTTATAATCTTAATATGGATGAAGGTGGATATTACCATCTGTTGGAACTCAAGCCTTGTCGTTTATAGAGTACAGACTCCGCCACCCCTCATTCGTCACGCTCTCGCGTGCCACCTTCTCCCAAGATCCGGGAGAAGGCTAGTGGGTTGGTTGCTCGAATTTTGTATTTCAGCGAATACCGTTTATTGCAATAATTATGTTTGGGCAAAGAGGAATATTTATATTTGAATTATTTTGTGCTCGTAATTGAGTTTTTGCAAACTCTTCAATATAATAAAATTTTCCTATTTGATTAACAAAAGATTATATCTCAAACGATGTTCGCTGAAACACGAAGGAGAACGAACCAACTTATTAGCCTTCTCCCGGATCTTGGGAGAAGGTGGCACGCGCGAGCGTGACGAATGAGGGGTGGCGGAGTCTGTACTGCACAAACGGCAAGGTTAATATGATAATTCAATCAATATTCTCATGTTATACCAACATCGCCCACGCTATCGAATAGTAGCAAACGAGCGCGCAGAGGTCGCTGACGGTGGTGATCAGCGGGCCCGAGGCGACGGCGGGGTCGGCTCCGAGACGGCAGAGGATGATGGGGATCGCACTTCCCGTCAGTCCCGAGACCGTCATTGAGACCGTGCTTGAAACTCCTATGCAAAAGGCGGCGGAGGCGGAAAAATCGGAGGAATAATTCAATATCAGGCAAAGATACACCCATATCGCAAAAAAAGAGATCGCGCCGATGACGAGTCCCGCAAGAAAGGCTATCCGCATCTCGGAGAGTATCATCCTCGGTCGGCTTTTCTCGCCTCGGACAAGCCCGCGAAGGGTGACGGCGAGCGACTGCGTGCCCGCGTTGCCCGCCATACCGAGCAGCAGGGGCTGAAATGCCACGAGCATCGGAAGCTCATCGACAACGCCCTCGAAGAATCGTGAAATTCCCGACACCGCAAGTCCGAGAAAGAGGAGCGAAATCAGCCACGGCAACCGCCGTGCGGCATTTTTAATTATCATTTCACATCCTCCCATTTTTATTTATTATACCTTTTTTTCGCATTTCTATTGACTTTCACAAAAAATAAAGCTATAATTGGATCATAAAATCTTCCCAATAAGGAGAAAGACAATGAAACCTATTCTTTATAATTACGACATTTACCCGAAGGTATTTCTCGGCGACCGCGAGCAGAAGATCACGGTACAGCCTCTCGGTTTGCACGCCGAATTCGTTCAGGATCACATCTACACGCTCCGAATCTTCAAGGTCGATCAGTCGAATCCCTCGGTCTATCCCGAGAGAAGCGGAAGAAGCGAGCTGACTGCCGAGCCCGACTGCGACGGATGCCTGCGTTTTTCCGCCTACTTTGAGGGCGAGGGCGAGCATTTTATCAATGTCTACGAAGACCCCGCGGCGAAGCCTAAATTCACGCTTTCCGTATACAGCCTCGCCGAGGATATGGCGGGCAGACTTCCCTTCCGCGGCGACCTGCATATGCACACCTGCCGCTCGGACGGCAAGGAAGGCCCCGCGACGGTTGCCGCAAACTACCGCGCGAAGGGCTATGACTTCACCGTCATCTCCGACCACCACCGCTACTATCCCTCGCTTGAAGCAATCGAGGCTTACGGCGACCTCACCGACCTCGCCATCATTCAGGGTGAGGAGGTCCATCTGCCCCTCAACAACGTCCATTACGTCAATTTCGGCGGTACTTTCAGCATAAACGCGCTCGTCACGCCCTCGAAAAACGAGGAAAAGGCGGGACATGCGCTCAAATACCGTTCATCGGACGGCAACGCGCCCGAAACGATGACGGTCGACGAGTTCCACGAGATGATCCTCGAGCGTTCAAAGAGCGTTCCGCGTGAGCACGCGGCAGAAAGGATCAGCTACGCCGTCCTCGAATGGACGCACGAGCAGGTGCAGGCGGCGGGCGGTCTCGGCATCTTCCCGCATCCCTATTGGCTCTGCCAGATGATGCAGCTCCCCGAGGATTACACCGAATTCGTCTACAAAAATCAGCCTTTTGATGCCTTTGAGGTGCTCGGCGGCGAGAATTTCTTCTCGCACAACGGCTTCCAGACCGCGTTTTACTACACGATGAAGGCGCAGGGCTACGACGCGCCCGTCGTCGGAAGCACCGACAGCCACGGCTCGACCGAGCACAACCGCAACGGCGACATCTGCTCCACCATCGTTTTTGCAAAGCAGAACGAGCGCGTTGCCCTCATCGACGCGATCAAGGAGAAATACTCGGTTGCTGTCGACACCATCAGCAAGGAATACCGCCTCGTCGGCGACTTCCGCCTGATCAAATACGGCTCGTTCCTGATGGAAAACTACTTCCCCCTCCACGACCTCGCGTGCCAGTCCGAGGGCTACTACATGAACCGCTACCTCGCCGGCGACGGACGCGCGCGCAAGATCCTTGAAGCAATGAAAGGTCAGCAGGCGGAGATGATGGAGAAGTATTTTAAGGTATAAGTTTATGGAAGCCTTTTTGGAACTTATTCTTTCAATTCTTTTTCTGCCATTCAAGGATGACTACGACTCTCTGTTTATTAAAATCAAAAAGATTCCGAACAAGTTTGTGCGGATAATTTTGAGAGTATTGCTGATCACTGTTTCCCTCGCGGTTTTAGTCTCGATATATTGCGCGTGCAGTTATGTTTTTCGAGGATATTGGTTTTAAGTCCGATCATAGAGGCAAAACGAGTGCTTAAATAAAGTTGCGCGGGCTCCTTCCACCACTTCCGTGGTCCCCCTTCCTCCCGGAGGAAGGCTAAAGGTCAGCGCAAACTTCTTCGGATATTCAGCGAATATCGTTTCAAGGTAATCTATAAAATGCAATTAGGAATATTTTATTAAAATCAATTTGCACTCGCTATGGAGTTTTTGCAAACTTTTTCAATAAAATATTCCTATTTACCAAAACAAAATTACAGCATAAACAAAATCCGCTACACAAACGAAGGATCAGTGCCAACACCCAGCCTCCCTCCGGGAGGGAGGGGGACCGCGGAAGCGGTGGAAGGAGCCCGCGCAACTTCGGGTTTGTGCAATTAATATCCAGAACACATTAAAGGAGATTTTCCAATGTCGCTTGATTACAACAAAAAGAATATCATCCTTGCCAAAAATCTGCGTAAAAATGCAACACCGCAGGAAAATCACCTTTGGTATGATTTTTTATCAAAATACGAAATCAGATTTCAACGTCAAAAGGCTATTGATAATTTTATTGCAGACTTTTATTGTCACAAGGCAAAGCTTGTGATTGAGATTGACGGTTCACAACATCGTACGGAGCAAGGCAAAGAGAAGGATGAATTTCGGACAAGTATTCTTGAAGAATACGGCCTTAAAGTTATAAGATTTACAAACCGACAAATAGATAACAATTTCGATAACGTTTGCAAGTATATTGATTCCGTTGTGAAAGATTCCATAAAATAAAATTACACCCCGACAGATTATGCATTCTGTCGGGGTATTTTCAGTTTTATGCTGTCTGCGACAGCGTTTTATTTTGGCAAAGCCAAAGTGGTATTGCTCGCTATGCTCGCAGTGGTATTTTATTCGCAGCCCAAACTCGCGAAGCGAATAACACTCGCCGCAGGCGAATAAAACTCTCTTTATTCTGCCTTAAAATTCGACTTATCCACTCCGCAGAGGGGGCAGGACCAGTCCTCGGGGTCTTACCGTTCCCCTATCGGAACATACCCTCCCTCTTTCTTCACGTTCGTATATGCAGGTCGGATGATCTTGCCCGCATTCTGTATCTCCTCGAGCCTGTGTGCGCTCCATCCCGCTATCCTTGCGACGGCGAAGATCGGCGTAAACAACTCCTCGGGCAGACCGAGCATTCTATATACCATTCCCGAATAAAAGTCCACGTTAGCACTAACGCCCTTATACATCCGCCGCTTTTCGGCGATGATTTCGGGAGCGAGGCGTTCAACCGTCTCGTAAAGCTCAAAATCCTCCTCCATTCCCTTCTCGGAGGAAAGCTTTTGCGCATATTTATGAAGGATCTCGGCTCGCGGGTCGGAAAGCGAGTATACCGCGTGTCCCATGCCGTAGATCAGTCCCGAACGGTCAAAAGCTTGCTTGTCGAGAAGCTTTTCAAGATGATCTCTGACCGCGCCCTCGTCCTTGACGTTGACGTGTGCCTTCATATCGTCAAACATCTGAACGACCTTGATATTCGCGCCTCCGTGGCGGGGACCTTTGAGCGAACCGAGCGCCGCGGATATCGCGGAATAGGTATCAGTGCCCGAGGAGGTGACAACATGCGTGGTAAAGGTCGAATTGTTACCTCCGCCGTGCTCGGCGTGCAAAACGAGCGCAAGATCGAGAAGCTTTGCTTCAAGCGGCGAATATTTGCCGTCCTCGCGGAGGATATAGAGCAGGTTTTCGGCAGTTGAAAGCTCCTTTTTCGGATAGTGGATAAAGAGACTGCTTCCGTTATGGTAGTGCATAAATGAATGATACCCATAGACAGCAAGCAACGGAAATTCTGCTATGAGCTGCAAACACTGCCTGAGCACGTTGGGCGTTGAAATATCATCGGGGCTTTCATCATAGGCATAAAGTGCCAACACGCCGCGCGAAAGCATATTCATCATATCCCTGCCCGGAGCCTTAAGAATCATATCGGATACGAAGAATTGCGGCAGATTACGGTATACAGAAAGCTGCGAACTAAAATCCGCAAGTTCCTTACGGTTCGGAAGCCTCGATGTCAGAAGCAAAAAGACCGTCTCCTCAAATCCCATGCGGCCCTCATCAAGGAATCCGGATACAATATCCTTGATATTTATGCCTCGGTAATAAAGCTCTCCGCGGCAGGGGATCTCGTTTCCATCCGCATCCTTGTCCTTCGCTTTGATACGCGACACCTCGGTAAGTCCGGCAACAACGCCGTTACCATTTATATCGCGCAATCCGCGTTTAACGTCATAAGTGCCGTACATTTCGGGCTGAATCCCGTTATTTCGGTCGGAGAGATCCGCCAGATCTTTGATATAATCCGTTATTTCCGAATAGTTTTTCATTTATTCCACCTTTATCATCCTATACCCAATACCGATATGTGTTTGTATATACTGTGTCGATCCCTCGGCGGTCTCAAGCTTTTTGCGAAGCGTTGCCATAAATACGCGCAGCGATGCGACGTCCTTTTCCCAAGTGCTCCCCCATACCTTTTGAGTAATATAAGTATGAGTCAGCACCTTGCCGATATTCTTTGACAAAAGACACAAGAGCTTATACTCTATCGGCGTAAGGTGCATCTCCTCACCGCGAATGTAAGCGCAACCGGCGGCATAATCGATCTTAAGCCCGCCGTTCACAAAAACGGTTCCCGACGATTGATTTCCGCCCGAATTAAGTCTTCTCTGGCTTACTCTAATCCTCGCAAGCAGTTCCTCGACCGAAAACGGCTTTGTAAGATAATCATCGGAGCCCGCATCAAGAGCATCTATCTTATCTCTGTCCTCGCTTCGGGCGCTGATAACGATTATCGGCATATCCGACCAGCCTCTGACTTTCTCGATGACCTCCATACCGTCAATATCGTCAAGCCCGAGATCAAGAAGGAGTATATCGGGATTATGCGTTGACGCCTCAAGAAGCGCGCCGCTGCCGTTATGTGCCGTAATATATCTGTAACCGTGAGCTTTAAGAGTTGTGGTGATCAGATTTCTTATGGGAGGATCATCCTCAACGACAAGTATGAGCGGTTTATTCATTGATCTCTATCTCCTTTGTTTGTAAAGTAAAGCAGAATGACGCGCCTCTCGGATAATTATCTTCGACCCATATTCTTCCGCCGTGCGCCTCAACTATCGAACGGCATAGCGCAAGACCGAGCCCGAGGCTTCGTCTGCTGTCCGATATTTTGTTATCGCCTGTATAAAACAGATCAAAAATCCGTTCCTTCATTTTATCGGGAACACCGTAGCCGTTGTCGCCGACAGATATGAGCACAGTACCGTTCTCTTGTTGAGCAGCTATTTCGATAGTTGAGCCACGGTCGGTATATTTGATCGCGTTGTCTACAAGATTGACGATTACTTGAACTATCAGCCTTGCATCCATATTGGCAAGCATCAGCTCATCTTCAAGAGAAACCTGTATTCTATGCTCCGTTTTCCTTTTATTTACGTGCCTCAAGGCTTCATCTATAACGTCGGATATGAGCTCTGCTGTCTTGTTGATCTCCGCCCTTCCCTCACCAATACGGGTGATGGAAAGAAGATTTTCGACAAGCGAGATCAGCCAGACCGAATCATCATAAATATCCGAATATATCTGCCTTCTTGTTGCATCATCAAAAAAGCCGTCATTTGACAAAAGATTTCCCGCGTTTCCTGAGATCGACGTCAGAGGCGTGCGCAGATCATGCGATATTGCGCGCAAAAGATCGGCACGCAAGCGCTCGTTTTCCGCCCGTACTGCCGCCTCCTCCTTTTCGCGGATATTTCTCTCGTTTTCAAGTGCAAGTGCGCATTCTCCGATAATGGATACCATTATACTCTGCTCAAACGGATCGGCTTTTTTTCCGGGAACAACACCGATAACGCCGTAGACCTCGTCTTTTATACCAATGGGAAAATACATACACTCCGCGCTGTAGAGCGTTCCCGGTGCTCCCGTTTGAATATTATTTTCATAAGCTCTGAAAGCAGACGCCCTTTCGTCGTCATTAATATAATCCGTGATAAGTTCCTCCTCGTCTCCGAAAACCATGGCTTCTCCGAACCTGCCGTTCCAAGTCGGATAAAGAATGACCCCTCGGGAGGTAAGCTTTCTCACCTGCTTTGACGCTACAACGAGTATTTCGTCTGCGTTCTTCGATTTTGCGAGCATCTGATCGGTATCGAGCAATATCTGGGTTCTGTATGCCGCCTGCGCCGAAAGTTTTGCTTGCATTTTCATTCTCGCGGCAATGCTTCCCGTTATCAGCGATGCCATAAGCATAACAAGGAAGGTAAGCGGATAACCCTTATCGTACGCAAGCAAAGTGAATTTCGGCTGAGTAAAAAAGAAATTGAACAGCAGTACCCCCGCCGCGGAAGTCAGCGTCCAGCAGATCCTGCTGTCGGTCAATACAGATGTCACAAGAACAGCCAGAATATATATCGTAACAACGTTAGCCTCTGTAAACCCCAGGTAGTGGAATCCGAATCCTATTGCCGATGCCGCTCCAAGTATCAAAGTACTGATCGCAAGTTCTTTCATCAAGTTTAACAGGCTTTTTCGGCTGAAAAGATGCTTTTTTCTTCGCTTTCCTCCGAGACTGCTGTCCGGAATAATATGTATATCCAACTCGGGAGCGAGCCGAATGATCTTTTCAGTCAGTGGCAAATTTTTTATCAATCTTCCGCGAGATACCGTGCTCCTTCCCAAAACCACCTTGGTCACGCCCGATATCCTTGCAAATTCTGTAATTTGCAAGGCGATATCGTCTCCGCAAACCGTTGTCACAACTGCCCCGCACTTCTTGGCGTATTCGATATTTTCCGCAAGCCTCCGCTTATCTGCTTCGACCATCAGCTCTTCTTCGGGTGTTTCAACATACAGCGCGGTAAATTCCGCTTTGAAAGCCTTTGCCATCTTGGCAGCCGTTCCTATGATCTTAGCATTTGACGGCGACGACGACAGGCAAACAAGTATATGCTCATGTATATTATCCTTCGTTATTTTCCTGTACTTCATCTTCTTTCTCTTCTTTCTGTGCCCTTTGATTTTCCACAATAAAACGATCTATCTTTGCCATAAGCAGGTATCCCATTACAATAATGGCAACTGAAACACAAACCAATAAAATATATCCGAGCGCTCTAAGCATCCAACATCCCTCCTTTTCAGTTTATATTATACAATAAGTGATTTTAAAGGTATATTAGTATTAAAGCACTCGGTATTAAGATAGCATTAAGAAAAGCGACAGTTCCGCTTGCATAGCGGCGGAGCTGTCGCTTATGATCACTCTTCCTTCTTGAAGTTCTCCTTGCCTACTCCGCAAAGTGGGCAAGTCCAGTCCTCGGGGAGGTCTTCAAATTTTGTTCCTTCGGCTTCTTCGTCGTATTCGTAGCCGCAGATCTCACATACGTATTTCACGCTCTTCTCTTCCTTTTCATCATTATTACAACCGCCCGCGAGCTCGAGAGCGAGGACTTTGATCTCCTCGCGGTTCGCGTCGGTCATTGCCGAGCGGATCGTGACGGCGGTGTCGGTGAAGGTGATGTCCTTGCATTCGGCAAGCATCGTCTTCATCTTCTTAGCCGCCGTGGGCGCCCAGCTTCCGTTTTCTATTATACCCACGGTGCGCTTCTGATATCCGTGCTCAACGAGCGCGTGGATGAAGGTGTTCATATAGGGGAAGATGTCGCCCTGATAGGTGGTTGTAGCGAGAACGAGCTTGCCGTAGCGGAAGGCATCCTCGAGTGCCTCTGCCATATCGTCGCGCGCAAGGTCGCTGAGGGCAACCTTGGGGCAACCGAGCTTTTCGAGCTCCTCGGCAAGCAGAAGAGCCGCCTTTTTGGTGTTTCCGTAAACGCTGGTGTACGCGATAGCCACGCCCTCGCTCTCGATGCCGTAGCTCGACCAGGTGTTGTAAAGATCGAGATAGTAGCCGAGATTTTCGGTCAGAATGGGGCCGTGGAGGGGACAGATCTTGGCAATTTCAAGTCCCGAAGCCTTTGCGAGCAGCTTCTGCACCTGCGCGCCGTACTTGCCGACGATGCCGAAATAGTATCTTCTCGCCTCACAAGCCCAATCCTCATCGGCGTCAAGTGCGCCGAATTTGCCGAATCCGTCAGCCGAGAAAAGCACCTTCTCGCTCGATTCGTATGTCATCATGACCTCGGGCCAATGGATCATTGCCGCGGCGATAAAATTAAGTGTATGCGCACCGAGCTCAAGCTTGTCGCCGTCCTTGATGACGATGCGGCGGTCTGCGTAATCTCTGCCGAAGAACTGCTTCATCATGATGAAAGCACGTTCGGAGGCAACTATGGTCGCCGAGGGGAATTCATCCGCAAAAAGATTTATGTTCGAGGAATGGTCGGGCTCCATGTGCTGAACGATGAGGTAATCGGGCTTTCTGCCGTCGAGAGCGGACTTCAGATTTGCCATCCACTCGGCGCCGAAACGCGATTCAACAGTGTCAAAAACAGCAATTTTTTCATCAATTATAACGTATGAATTGTATGCCATACCGTTCGGCACGTCATACTGACCCTCGAAAAGGTCGATTTCTCTATCGTTTACACCAATATATTTGATGCTGTTTGTAATCTTCATTTTTGTATTTCCTCCAAAGGATTTATGCAAAAATATTATACAACAAAAAAAGACCCCTGTCAAGGGAAAAATGTTGTAAAAAACAAATGACCCTTGACTGCGGTTTCTTTACACCTGCCAGCCAAGGGTCATTTGTGATCGATCTTAGTATCTAACATCATTTGATTATCCTCTCTTTCTTCATCTACCTTTTCCTTCACATCACACATTCAAAAGCATCAATTTCTTTTTTCTCTAAGGAGAATACCCGTATGCTTTTTTCGCGCATCTTTGATTCGGATAAAGGCGAAGGTTTTTCCTCTGACTCATATTTTTCAAAGTTTAGTCGCTTGAACCTTATTTATATTAATTGACCATTCACTCCGTGTCCTTTACACGCGGGCTTGATCTTTGTTTAAGCCTCCCGGCTTTGCGTCTTTTCGACCCGTGATCCTTCGCCACAGCATCGAGTTATTCAAGCGGATTTCTTTGTGAGTCTGTACTTTAGTTGTACATTGGCCCGTACCTTCCTTTCTTGTTGTCTATATTATAGCACATCTTTTTCCGATTTGCAATATGCAAATTTCACAAAGTATACAATTATTTTTTGTGCAACACGCAGAAATTGGGCACTATGATGAATTTGTTGTTGACATCTTGCATGCAACGTGATATAATAGTAGATGGTGTGGTGTAAAAAAATGCAGAGTGCAGAGTTCAGAGTGCAGAGTTGAGGAAGATTTCCTCGCTTTGCTCGGAAATCAAAAATGATAATATTTCGGTGTTGATAATCCATTATCAGGTGCGATAATTCAATGCCTAAACTAAAAACTCGGATATTATGAGGTTTTACTTCAAAACATCCGAGTTTTTTATTTACTTATTTTGATTTGTATAGCACAAAGTTTTGTCACCACAGTACAAAATTAAAGATATGAAATTTTCGCTTCAGCGAAAATTTTCCTTAACTCTGAACTCTGAACTCTGCATTCTGCACTTTTATTAATAATCAACTATTGCCCCGTGTACGCGGAGATTTTCACGGAGCAGATCGGTGTCGATCTCGCCGACTGTGCAGTTTTTGTCAAGCGCGATGGCGCAAGCCTGACCTGCCGCCTGACCCATTGCCATACAAGCGGGAATTACTCTGAAAGCACCCGCAGCTTGCGACTCCGCCGAGATCGGTCTGCCCGCGACGAGGAGATTGGAGCATCCCTCGGGAACGAGCGAGCGGTAGGGGATCGTATATTTCGGCGCAACTGTGCCGTGGAATCCGCCCGAGATCTTGCCGTCGCGGCTGTGAACGTCCATTCCGTAGCCGAAAACAACAACGGTATCGTCGAAGAACACGCCCTCGGAAATGTCGTTTACGGTGAGGCGGTACTTGCCGACGATGTGGCGCGACTCGCGGATTCCGAGAACGGGAGCGACCTGCGTGATCTTGCAGTGCTCAAAGCCTTCGGTCTCAAGCAGATCGCGGTAGGAGTCAAGGACCTGCTCGCGCGCCTCGATGTGCGCATCAGTCATACTGCGCGCACTGTTGGCATTGACGCCATAGACCCGATAATGGTTGACCTTGTAAGTACCCGGGGTCGGCTTTAGGTAGCATTTTGTGGGCAGTGTGGGGCGCTTGCCTCTGCCGAGGAAAGCCTCGTCATCCGCGTCGTCTACCTCAAAAAACAGAGTTCCGGGCTGAGGGGGCATACCGTCCTCCGATCCCCACCAAGTCTGCACGCCCGATTTTTCGGCAACGTCGGCGTTACCGGTGCAATCGATATAGAGCTTTGCCTTAAGCGCAACAAGTCCCTCGGGCGCGGCAAGAACGATCGAGTCGATTGCGCCGTCCCTCATCACGCTGTCAACGTATTTTGTATAAAGGAAGATCTCAACGCCCGCCTCAATGCACATTCTGTCAAGAACGAGCTGAAGCGCATAGGAATCGAAGGGGGTGACGCGGCGGTGGTACTTTTTGAGGAACGAGGTGTAAAGGCTTGGCGCGTCGGTATCGTCGGGCGAGATCGCGCCGCCGATCGCAATGGTGCGCTCAACGATCTCGTCAAAAAGACCGCGAACGACTCGCTCGTCGCCCTTGCTGTCATAGCAGGTCATAAAGGGACCGACAAGTGCCGCCGTCGCCATACCGCCGAGCATACCTGTGGTCTCAACGATGACGGTCTTCTTACCCTCGCGAGCCGCCTCAATAGCGGCGCAAACTCCCGCAGGACCGCCGCCGATAACGCATACCTCGTATTCGCCGAGGTAGGAAATATTGCTTGAATATGTGAGCTTGTCCATTATCTTTATCCCTCGATTTTTTCTATCCTGTAAAAATTAAACGCATTCTTTTCAAGCGAGAAGATGTGCTTGAACACGCCGTCCTCGCCGACTTTGCGGAGAGCCTCGGCGGTTTGATCTATTGCTTTGCCGGTGCAAGTTTTGCCCGTGACCACGTTGTTGTGGTTCGAGTCGCAGAGGTGTCCCTTGATGGAGTAGTCGCCCGCGGGCATACCCTCGATCTCAAGCTCGCCGATAACGGTCTCGCCCGAGGTGTTGACGACGATCACGGAAATTCCCTTCTCGTCCTCGACCGCGACGGCGCAATATTCCGCATCGCGCGACAGAGCCTCGCTGACTGAGGTCGAAAGGCGTTCGCCGCAAAGGTCGTGGAGCATCTTGATCGCAACACCGTTCGGTGTCATCGCGTAGCTGCCGTCCTCGCAGAGCAAGAACTGCGTAAATGAGATCTGGAGCTTCGGGTTATGGAATGTGCACCACGGAAAGGGGCAGAGCTCGGGCTCGTCCTGGCAACCGAATGCGAGGAGATAGGTGATGAGCCCCGCGGCGTTATAGAGAGAGTCGCCGTCGATGCCCGTGGTCCGAGACTTTCCAAGCTCGTTGAGAAAAACGGGACGTTTGGGCAGATTGAAGTCCGAAAGCATTTCGTTATGGAGTATCAGCAAATATTTCAGCTTATTAACGCCCGAAAGCTTCGCGACCTCGTACTTTTTCTTCGACACAAGATCCATCGTAGCGCCGGAGTCGTAGTGGTGGTAGGAGTAGAAATCCATCTCCACTCCCTCTGCCTTGAGCTTTCCGACGATCTCGCGCATCATATCCCAGACCGCGATCGGATGCGCCGCGGCAAAGCCGCCGAGCTCGAGGGGAAGGTCATAATTATGCTTTTCGTTGAGCCTCTTGACCGCGCGGTGCGCGCAGAGGTAGATCTTTACGTATTCCTCGGCGCTCAGGAGTCCGAACGAGCGTATATCGACCTCGTTGCAGCACTCAATATAGCGGATATTCGGCGCAAGTTCCTTGCAATATTCGACAGACTTCTCGAATATAGTTTCATACTGATCGTATGTTATCACTCCGTCCGAGACCTCGCGCTCGAGGCGGCGGACGTTGAGCAGAAGCTCCTCTGCCTCCTTTGCGTGAGAGGTGAGATATGCCTTGAAGCGCGTTCCCGACGGTGCGGGGACGATGTTTTTCCAATCGTAGGGGTAATGAAGCTCCTCTACGGGGTATCGCGCAACGCCGATGTCATAGTCGGGATAAAACTCTCCCGTTCTGTAATCCCAATACTCGTCAAGCGTGATCCACACGCGCATAACCTCCGCGCGACCGATCTGCGATGCCATATAAGCAGGGAAATCCTCAGGCGGCGAATATCGCAGAGTGCTGTTCTGAAAACGGGTGGGATCAATATATTTTCCGAGCTTTTCGGAGCGGTTTATGGATATCTTCATTTCAGGATCCTTTCAAGCATTGAAATATTCGGTATTTTTCGCAACAAGCTGTACCGTAATTACGATAATTCAATAATCGCAACGTCTCCCGACGCAACGGGCGGATGAGCTCCGTAAACGAATTCCGCATCTGTATCGTTCCAGACTGCCAAAATTCTGCGCCCGTCAAGCTTGTATTCTGCGGCCTTGATACCCTCGGGGAGTTCAATGGACGGAATATCGTATCTGCCGTCAACGAAAAAGTCACAATATTTCTCGCGGAGAGAGATCAGCTTACCGACCCATTCGGCATAATCGGAACAATCATTTATGCTGTCAATACGCCCGCGGTAAAGCGAAACATCGAAAAGCATGCCGTGGATAAAGGCGTAATTAAGCTCGCGGCGGTACCCATTCTTCTCGTCATGTAAAAATCGGTTGGAAACCATGATTTCGGGAAAAGCGTAGCGGAACATTCTGGGATATGCATTTTCGGCAAAAACCATTCCCGTTCCGCATCCGTGCGAGAAATCCAACAGCGGGCTGATCCTGTCCAGTACCCATTCGCTTCCGAACCACTCGTCCTCGCCGAGGCTCTCAGATATCTCGCGTATCAGTTCAACACGCAACTGCGGATCAAGGTCGATGCGGTGTCCGTGGCTGTGGCTTTCGTCAAAGCAAAGATAGAAGCAACAGCTGAACTGATCGAAGAAGGTTCCATTTGAGCCGAGATCAAGGTGACGGTTTTTGATCTCAAGGACTTTGTTTCTCCATCCTTCTGTGCCGAAGCAACCCATACTGAAGGTTTTCAAGCCGGAGATGCGAAGAAGCGAGCCGTTGTTTGAAAAGCGGTAAAATTCGCGGTATTCCGATTTTTCAATGTTTTTCTTGGTGTATTTATAGCCCTCGCTTTTATAAAACTCGGTATCGGTATCGATCAGCTGTCCGTTCGCATAAAGCACGACCTGTCCGCCCTTTTCGTTGATCTCCCGGATCGCACGACGCAGACCCTCCGCGCCGCCAAGCTCATCGTCGGGCAAATATCGCGGATAACCGTTGTCCATACCCTCCTGCCACCAGCCGAAGAGCAATATCATCTTTATTCCAAAGCGCGCTCCTTCCTCATATATACGCGGAAGATCTGCATAAGTGTGAAATACTTCTCCGTACTGATGTTTGAGTATTATGCGCTGCCAGCCGTGCATATGGCGGATGCTTTCTTTGAGTGTGATCTTACCGTTTTCGTCAACTCGCGGAGCAAGCCAGGTTTCGTTTGACCATTTACGGTAAGAATCGGCAACATCGCGCCAATCCTTGTCCGATACCGATATGCGGTAATGCTCCAAAGTCATTTCCTCGCCGGGAATAACGGCAGGATAAGAGCTGACCGCCATTATGATGCGTGGGATCGGATCCTCGCGCCTTCCGGTAGCGAGGCAGAATGTAGATAATCTGCAAGCCTCTGCATCGCGGCGCGCCATTGAAAGATAATGCTCTCCGCTTTGAATGCCAAACCACGGCATAGTGAGCTGGCCGGGATACTTCAAAAAATACCAGGAATTTTTATAATCTGCCGCCTTATATTCGGTATGATTCTTTTGTACCGCCTTCAAAGGGTTGGGAACTCGTAAACCGAGCCCCGAGGGTGCGTAAAGGATATCATTCGCAAGCTCTCCGCCTATCCTTGTGAATTCAGCAACAGGATACTGAAGCTCATTGATACGAAGCGCGGAACGATTATTGATCTTCATCGAAAGATCGATCTCTCCGTCAATTTCCCGAATTATGCAGAGGACGGAGATATCAAAGGTAACACCGTTTTCGGCGGTAATACGATCGTATGCAACGGTTATTGCACCGTCCTCCGCAGAAACCGATGCAGGGATCTGAGCATGTGAATAAACACCAAGCTCGCGGTTTTTACCGTTTTCGCAATAGTCAAGGTGCATACGCCAAAAATCGGCATTTTCGCAAAATTCGGGCGCAAAGGAATCTGCGGCAAAGGTCAAAGCGTTACGCGCGGTATCAAAATTGGCATGCAGTGATTTAATCATAGCACTAACCTCCCATTTTTAGCTTACTTATTTGGTATGATCGGATAAAGCTGAACCGTATTACCGCCATCCACAACAAGCTCGGCGCCCGTAGTATTTCGCGCACACTCGGCGAAATACCAGACGGCGTCGGCGATATCCGAGCCGTCGGCGACGTCGCCGATGGGGGTGAAGCGCGAGGGGACGTCGCGGTAGAAATCGGGATTCTTCTCCCAGCGGTCGGTTCTGATCATGCCGGGAAGTACGGCGTTGACGCGGATGTTATACTTTCCGAGATCGATGACAAGCGCGCGCATTAAACCGAGCTGACCGCCCTTCGACGCGACGTAAGCCACGCGGTCGGGGATGGCGCGGTAGGCGGTGTTCGAGTTGATAAACACGATATTTCCGCCGCCCTGCTCCTTCATTCTTGCCGCCGCGTGCTCGCAGAGGCAATAGTTCCAGACAACGTTGGTGTTGATGACCTTCATCAAGTCGGTCAGCGGATTCTCGAAGATCTTCTGTCCGAGTCCCTGATCTGCGGCGTTGAGGACGAGAGTTTCGATGAAAATTCCCTTTTTGTCGAGGAACGCAAACATTTCCTCGACGCCTTCCTCGTCAACCGTGCGCTCGTCGAGAAGCGAATCGATGGCACAGCCGATGATCGAAACCTTGGGGAACTTCGCACGGTACTTCTTCTCTGCCTCGGCGACTTTTTCGGGGTCTCTGCCCGTGAATACGATATTTTTGCCCTCCGAGGCGAATTTTTCAACTATCGCAACGCCCGTGTTGATCGTTGCGCCGGTGATAAGTACACTTTTCATTTTTCTACCTCAAAAAATAGAACAGTTAATTGTATTAATTCAGTTTATTAATAAAATCGTTTTTTCGGCGGCTTTGCCGTCGAAAAAACACCGCTAAGACGAGCGGGAGCGAGTCCGCGCGCCGAGGGGAGCCGCCAAAATCAGCGATTTTGGCGAGCGGCGATAAGCGCGCGTGCTCTCGATTGTAAAACGCAGTTTTACAATCGAAAATTAAAAATAGAACGCGGTTTCGGGCGGACGGATGTCGGTCAGCGCGCCCGTGTAGTGGCGGAGCGTGTGCGGCTGATAGGGGTGCTTGAGGCATTCTTCCTCGTTGATCTCAATTCCGAGACCGGGCTTGTCGGGGATGGTGATATAGCCGTCGGCGTATTCGAGCGACTCATTCGTCACGTCGGCGCGCCAGGTTACGTCGCTGTACATAATTTCAAGTATTGAGAAGTTGGGACAGCAAGCCGCGAGCTGTAGGGTTGCGGCGTTTGCAACGGGGCCCGAAGGGTTATGCGGTGCAAACGGAATATAATATGTTTCCGCCATCGCTGCGATCTTTTTGAGTTCCATGATTCCACCCGCGTGGCTGACGTCGGGCTGGATATAGTCGGCGGCGCGCATCTCGAAGAGATCCTTGAAATCCTTCGTGGAATAAAGTCTCTCGCCCGCGGAGATGGCAACGGGGGATTTATCACGGACTGCCTTGAGTGCCTCGAGGTTATCTGGCGGAGTGGGCTCCTCAAAGAAGAGGGGCTTGAATTCCTCGATCAGCTTGGCGATCTTGATGCCCGTGGGTACGTTAAATCTGCCGTGACCCTCGATGAGCAGGTCTATCTTGTCGCCGACCGCCTCGCGAACTGCCGCAATGTTGCGCAGAGCGGTGTCGAGGTCTTTGTTTGAAATTTCAAGATAGCTCTTGCCGAAGGGGTCCCACTTCATTGCCGTCACGCCGCGCTTGACCGCGATTTTAGCCTTTTCGGCAAACTCCTCGGGTGTTTTTGCGCCCGAGAACCAGCCGTTGACGTAAATGCGGCACTTTTCGTTGACCTTGCCGCCGAGGAGCTGATAAACGGGCACGCCGAGCGACTTGCCGAGGATGTCCCAAAGAGCCATCTCGACTGCGGACAGCGCGCTCATAAGTACGGGGCCGCCGCGCCAATATGCGTCGCGGTAGATGTCGTGGA
>JAZSOQ010000146.1:0-7357 GCA_045537015.1 Eubacteriales bacterium | reverse complement strand
TAAAATAAAGAAAATTCGGAGGTTCGTTATGAACCTCCGAACTGGTCTGAGTGACAAGACTTGAACTTGCGGCCTCTACCACCCCAAGGTAGCGCGCTACCAGCTGCGCCACACCCAGATCTTGCGCTTGGCGCGGTTCCTGTAGGCTGTTGCCCGCAGCTTGCGCCTTGCGACTTGAATATTATATCACAATTTATTCGATTTGTCAATACCTTTTTTACTTTTTTATAAGTTTTTTTGATAAAAAACGTTATTATTTCTTTTTTTGATGAGAAATTGCGATTCTTATTATTACTAACAGAAAAACTGTGAGAAAAACTACTGCGGCAATAATCCGGGCGGACATCCCAAATGACGTCTTTTTATTGGCATTGTCGATGCTTGGTTTGTTCCCTGTTGTTGATGCGGATTCGGAAAGGGAAGAGGTTTCATCTTCGGCTTCTGTTTCGGGCGGGATGAGCACCACTTTATCCCATACTGAAGTATCGGTCTGTGTATCGCCGTAAAGCCTTAACGTCTTTTGTCCGGTTATTACATCAGGGTGTGAAATATCGATGCTTTGGGGCAGCAGATCGGCATTGGTCAGTATCAGTTCGAGATTGCCGGCGCTGCCGCCTTTGTTTCTGCTGTGAATCAGTTTTTCGACCTTACCGCCGTGGATTTCGATGGTTACGTTTTCTGTATTGGCATAATCACCGGCAACGTAAAGTTCATTAATGGTTGCGTTCTCGGTGACGATAAGGCTTGACGAATTAATATTGGCTCCGTACTTACATGTTTCGCCCATGATCAGGCGGCTGACGAAGGCATTACCGCCGATCATAACCGAATAATTACCGCTTGAGGGTGCTTCGGCATTTGATGGAGCAACGAAATCGAAAATCCCGCCGAGCAGAGTGATAGAAATATCTTGATCGGTGGCTTCGCTTCTTCTGCCTCCGCGTATGAAGAGCTTACCTCCGTCAGACGGAGTGTAGGCGTATTCAGCCTTCTTGTCTACGCCAAGCTCGGAGAGCTTTTCGGGGGACGTTGTATTTGTGGGATAATAATCTATTCCAAGCTCAAACATCTTGCGGATCTCACTCATCTCGTCCGCAGCGCGCAGGCAGGTGAGAAGAGAGGCGGATTTGGCTTTATCTATCCAAGCTTTTGCGCGATCGAAATTTGTTGAGTCCGAAAGACCTTGAATATTGAAGGCGATACCCGCATTGACCTTTCCGTTTGTATCTGTCATTTTGGAAAGCTCTTTTATACTTTTCTCATAACCCGCGTCGGTTTGCTCCCCCCAAATGAGATGGCAAAATATATCGCGGTTTAAGTTATAAGATGTTTGGAGAAGAGAAAGCGAACTGCTTGATATAACAATATCTTCGGGTGCAAAATATTTGAGCGCTGTGTCGATAGTCTTTTTTATGACGTCTTTACCTACCGATTTCAGTTCGATAAAAGGCTTCGCACCGTATTTTTTGCATATTTCAAGATATTCGCGGAAGGTGGGGACGTATAATTTGCTTGAATCGGCAGACGTAATATCGAAGCCGTAAGATGCGGTATCTATGCGGTATTGGAGTATTTCCGCATAAGTCATTGCATCGACTTTTCCACTTCCGTTGGTGGTGCGGTCGATAGTTGAGTCGTGGATGCAGACAAGCTCGCCGTCTGCGGTCATAAGGACGTCGGTTTCGATATAATCAAAACCGTGCTTGCCCGCCGCTTCAAAGGAAAGAACGGTATTTTCGGGGCCCTCGGGCTGAAAACCTCTGTGTGCGCTGAGAACGATTGAATCGATTTCGTCTGCTGTCAGTGCACGTGCGGGCTCGGTGTAATTCAAATTCCAATTTGTATTGATTACCTCAAATCTTTCGTCTGTGAAAAAGCTTGTTGACGCATATATTGTGAGAGGTGCGTCGGTCTTCCCGCCACGGTCAAGAACGAGATTTTCGAATCGAGTAGGACCGCCGAGGAGAAAACGGTGTTCATCATAAACCGAAAGAGCTTTCTTCGATTCGGCGTGCACGATCAGACGCGCGTCGGCGGATGTTCTGAAATCGTTTCCTCCGTAAGCTGATGTGAATGTTACCTCGCCCTTATGTGATATTTTTCCGTCATAGTTGAAATGATCTGCGACGGTAAGCCCGCCGCAGATTACTATAATTGCCGATGCCGAAGGATCGTTTTGGACGCTTGATCTTTCAAAAATGAGTTCGTAGGCTTTCTCGAGCGTTCCGACGGGTGACGACGGGGAAGTACCGTCGCCGTTTCCGCCGTCGCAGACGTAGACTGCCAAGTTCGTTTCGGCGTTTATTGGTATTATCGTTGAGGATAAAATAGCTGCCAGAATCAAAATGGCAAGAAGCTTTTTCATAATCTACCTCAGTATCATTTTTATCGCAAAAAGTTGCAGACGTTTCGGCAATGCGTTGAGGAGCAGGAGCAGAGGATTGCGGTTGATCGAGTAAGCGAAGCGCGGATTTTTCTTTTTCAATATCCGCACCGCTTTTTGCGCGATCTTTTCGGGCGGGATATTGCGTGCTTCGACGCTGCCGACTATTCGTTTGAACCTTGCGGCGTTACAGCTGTAAAGCTTGGTGCCCTCGCAGAATCTGTCGAGCGCATCGGTAGAAACGCCCAGCATCCGTGTTTTTACCGCTCCGGCGCGGAGGACGGAAACGGTTATGCCGAGAAGCTGCAGTTCCATTCGAAGCGAATATGCGTATTTATCGAGCGCCGCTTTGGTTACGGCGTAGATGCCAGTGAAGGGAAGTGGATCAAGCGGTGCGAGCTCGCTTGTTACGATAAGTATACGGCTGCCCTTGCCGAGCATCGGAAGAAAGGTTTTGTTGATCAAAAACGCCCCGCGCAGATTTACGTCAAATATTGTGCGAAAGTCTTCGTCGGACATCTCGACGAGCGAATCAAGCATATACATTCCCGCAAAATGCAGGATGGCGTCAAGACTGTCTGTGGTCTCTGCGACACGCGCGAATGCCTCTTTGATACTATCTTCGGATGTTATGTCGGTTTGAATAGGGAGGATTCCTTCCTCTATCTCCGAGACTTTTTTGTCAAGCGCAAAGACGATGTATCCCATATCGCGCAGAAGCTTGCAGACGGCGCTGCCCATTCCGCCATACGCGCCCGTTACAAGGATCGACTTCATTTTTTACCTCTTGATAAACTTTTTATCTCGAATAAATGCTTTCAGCTGTTTTTTGTGCTTGCAAAGCTTTTCGTTGCAATGCTTGCAGGAAACGCAGGCGTTTGTGCTCTCGGAGAAACGCTCGGGGTGGCGTTTATAATTCCACTCCCAGCGGAACAAAAGCATCAGCGAGAGCGCAACGAGGCTATAGGTGTACGGGTGGGGGATAAAGACGAGGGGCGTGAACATCATCGTAAAATCCCAGTTATATATGCGGCAATCGGTGCAGCATCTGTTTTTCATAAACCAAGTCTGGAAGGGGCAGAAAAAGAGGATGCATATCATATCGCAAACGCCGTAAGCGAGGGTTATCAGGATGAGTATGCCCGCGTCAATGATATTAGTAAAATAAAGTACCCCGATCGCGCCGTTGAGGGCCAACCAAGCCACCGCAACGGCAAACGTGCGCCACGGGGATTGCAGTTTGGGCTCTTTTGACCCTGTCGGAATAAAATTGCGGGAAAATTGCTTTTGACACCCCGGGCTTTCAAGCTTTGACGGGAAAAATCTGCAAGCCATTTCGAGGGCATAGACTATCCAGATCAGTATCAAAAGCAGAGGGAGCGCCTTGCTGTTGTCAAGAAAAACGCCTTTGCCGGTAGCACGTTTGAATATATAAAGTGCCGTCGCGCCCAAAAACATAAGCGCGCGGATCACCATTTTGGCGTAATGCATCGCCGAAACACGTGAAATTTTATAATTGCTCATAGGGTATCTGCTTTCATTTTGATGTTATAATATTATATCACAAATCAGCAGAGAAAGCAAGAGTGATATTCCGACTGCGTCGGAGTGATATTATCGCTGCCGCGATAGTGATATTGAAGCCTTGCGGCTTCAGTGATATTCTATTCGCCCATAAACTCGCGTAGCGAATACCACTCGGCGTAAGCCGAATATCACTGCAAGGCAATAAAACTCTTCGCAGGCGAATAGAACTGGCGTGATACTCCGATCGGAGTATCACGCCAGTTGCTCACCGCGTTCTTGCTGTTTATTTGTTCATCATAGTATCCGAGATAACTTCGAGGACTCTCTGATAGCATCCGCCGCATCCGGTGGAGCAATGAGTGGTCTTTTTGACATCTTCGAAAACGTCGAGAAGATTTTCAACCTTCGAGTGCTTTTCAAGCGCATCAAGGATGTTGAAATAGGATACATTTTTGCAGTTGCAGATCTTGAAATCCTTTACAGACTTGCTATCTACGGGTTTGAGGTCACAGGTTTTGTTTTCAGACATTTTCTTATCCTCCGTGTCTTGTTTTATTGATATAATTATATCATTTTTGTATTGATTTTTCCGTGACCGAGTCACGGTTTTGATTATTTTTTGATCTCTTTTTGGACAGCCGCGATCCTTTCGCCGAGGGGCGGGTGGCTGTATTCGAGAACGACATTGATCTTCGATGGAGAAAGATGTGCGAAATTCTCACGTGCGAGCTTTTTGAGTGCGGATATCATAGCTTCGCCATAGCCCTCACTGACTGCCTGACGGTCTGCGCGATATTCCGCCGAGCGGCTGTGGGCGTTCATAATGATCGACATAAAGGGCTGAACGATTCCAAGCCCCGTGCCCATAAGCAGGTAAACGAATCCGTAGTTGACGCCCTCGAAGCCGAAGGCGGTGTGCAGCTCGGGCATACTGACGGCGAGGAAAGCGACGGTTCCCATTAGCGCCATATTGATGAGGCTGAGAGCCTGACGCTTCTGCACGTCCTTGTGCAGACCGTGACCGAGTTCGTGCGCGAAGACGGCACAGATCTCGTCGGGCGTCATGGCGTTTATGAGGTTATCGTAAAGGACGATGGTCTTCATCTTGCCAAAGCCCGTGAAATAAGCGTTGAGCTTTGTTGTGCGGCGTGATGCGTCCATTACCTCAATAGCCTTGACCTTGTAGCCGTGCTTGGTCAGAAGTCCTTCGAGGCTATTTCTGAGTTCGCCCTCTTCAAGCGGAACGAATTTGTTTCCGATGCGGCTGAAGATGGGGTAAAGGAAGGAAATGATGAGCGAGAAGCAGAACATTGCGCCCGCAAAAATGGGGATCATCCAAACGCCGACGAGGCTGTAGAAGCCGTAAACAGCGTAACAGATAAGGATCGAGAGAAGAAGATTGAGCAGGAAGGAGCGGATACGGTCGGCAACAAATGTCTTTGCCGTCGTTTTGTTGAAGCCGTATTTCTGCTCGATCACCATATTTGAAACGTAGCTTTCGACGATTTCAAATACAGTTGACACAAGAGTTGCAAAAATAATTACGGAGAGAAGTCCGGCGTGCTCGCCCGCGGGAAAGAGGGAAGCCACGGCGGAGTAGGTGTCCGTTGCGAGAAGAGTGAGCATCACGATGCCGGTGATGATCGAGGAGATGATGGCAAATCTTGAATGCTCCGACTCGTATTTCTTCCAAGTCGCGTATGTTTCGTCGTCGTAAACGTCGGAAAGATTCACGGGCGTGGGATTGTTTGCCGAGCGATGCTGAACGATGTTCAGCACAATGCCGTAAAGCCCGCCTATGAGGGTCAAAAGAATTATGACAAGCTTAATCATTTTCTGTTCTCCTGTTAATGTATTTCTTATAGAAAATAATGATGAAGGGAATCGAGATGAAGAAGGTGCAGATATCTGCAAGAGACTGCGTCGCTTGAACACCGGTCAAGTCAAACAAGAGGGGAAGCACAAAAACCGTGGGCAGGAAGAATATGCCCTGGCGGCAGCTTGCAAGGAAGGTCGCCTGAAGCTTGAAGCCGAGACCTTGGTATAGCTGATTTACAAAGGTGCTGAATGCCATCAGCGGTATGCAAGCGCAAAGGAAATAAAGAGTTTGTGTGCCGAGAAGCGCAACCTCGGCGTCATCACAGAAGAACCACATTATCTGCTCTGCGAAAAGTGCGGAAAAGATGCCGAATACCAGGCAGATGGCTGTACCAACCTTGACTGCGAAAGTGAAACACTCCCACGTGCGCTTTTTGTTGCCCGCGCCGTAGTTGTATCCCGCCGCAGGCTGAAATCCCTGGCCGAGACCGATGATGATATTGCGGACGAGCATATAGACCTTGTTTGCGATGGTTATAGCGGCACCGGCGGCATCTCCGCCGTAGTCGATCGCCTGAATGTTGAGCGCCGCGGATGCGATGCTTGCAAGTCCCTGACGGAAAATTGTCGGTATTCCCGTGGTGACGATGGCTTTGTAATCGGTAAAGCGGCGGCTGATGCTCTTTATATTGATCTTGACGATGGATTTCCCAAAGAGGAAGAAGCAGAAAAGGATCGAAAAGCTGACCGTCTGGCTTGCCATTGTGGCAACAGCGGCACCGCCCGTTCCCATATCGAGCCCGTTGATGAGGATCGGGTCGAGGATCATATTCAGAATTCCGCCCGTTGTGATTCCTACCATCGAGAGGAAGGAAAGCCCCTCGCTTCGCAGAGTGGTATTGAGAACGAAGGTCGCACAGTTGAGAGGTGCGGCGATCAGAATGAAGCGGGCGTATGGAATGGCGTGAGGCAGCATGGTATCGGTGCATCCGAGAAAGCGGAGGATCGGCTCAAGGAAACTAAGCCCGATTATGGCAATTATCGTGCCGACTATGATCGAAGCAGAGAAAGCGCTCGAAGCATATTTATCCGCCGCGGCGTTGTCCTTTGCGCCGAGCTTGCGGCTGATAAGGCTTCCCGCGCCGACACCAAGACCGAATCCAAGCGCCTGGATGACCGACATTATCGAAAATACCACACCTACTGCTGCGGATGCAGATTTGTCTATCTGTGAAACAAAATATGTATCTGCGGTGTTATAAATGACAGTTATCAGCGAGCTGATGATCGTGGGTATCGACAGCGTGGTGATAAGCCGAGGTATCGGCGTTTCCATCATTCTTTTGTATTGAGCGTCGCTCTGATTCAAAGATATCATCTTCTTTCGGGATATAATTGTTTATATTATATCATATATTTTGACTAATTTCAATGAAAAACTAATAAAAACCATCCCCGATTTTTCGAGGATGGTTTTGAAGTTTATAAGAAGCACTTATCGCAGACGAAAACGTCTTTATGGATAACGTGTACGGGGCAGGCGTCAACGCAGAGTCCGCAGCTCGTGCACTTGGAGTGGTCGAGAATGGGGAGGTAAGTCGGAGGCCAAGCGGTCTTAGGAAGACAAGA
>JAZSOQ010000153.1:0-13330 GCA_045537015.1 Eubacteriales bacterium | reverse complement strand
TACGCCATAGAACCTGAAGTTCCGTACACAAAGGCAGACCTTAACTGGATGGATAAACAGTCGAGAAGCTCCCTTGAAATGAAGGACCTGTCCTCACGCCCCGCTGTAAAAGGCAAATGTGATAATATGGATGAATACGACACAATATTTGTGGGATTTCCTGTTTGGTGGTATGTTGCCCCGACCATTATTAACACGTTTCTTGAAAGCTATGATATGAGCGGCAAGACAATCGTTCCATTTGCTACGTCGGGGGGCAGTGGTATGGGTAAGACAAACGAAAAGCTTCAGCCAAGTTGCCCGAACTCTAAACTGCTTGACGGAAAGGTTTTTAAGAAGACTGTCGGTAAGGATGAGCTTGCTGAATGGGTAAATAACTTGAACGCTTAGTTTGCCAAAGAACGATAAATAAAAATTTGGTGGATAAGGAGAACGATTATGGCATATCTATTTCCTTTCGGACAAGAACTGCATCCTTTGGTGCAGGAAGATAAGTCGTCAAAAAAGGTATTTGTGCTTGGAGTGTACGCAAGTGCCGTTCACGCAAGATGGAAAAAGAACGGAGAAATTGTTTGTCAGGCTCTTGCTGTGGCAAGCGAACCTCGCATTTTTTGGGATGGAAATATTGATGAAGCAAAACACATTATTGAGAAAGTGAATATGCCGTCGGAGCTTGGTGTTTTAGAACCCGCAGGAAAACAGCTTAACGGTCCCTCTGCAAAGGTGCTTGATGAAAATATTCTTGCTCCCATAGGGTATACTCGTGCGGAGGCTTGGCTTTGCGATTGTTTACCCGAAACTCGAATAAATTCAAGTCAAGCAAAGGTTATTAAGGACAGATATAATCCATTGATTGAAAAATACGGATTAAATCCGGTTACGATTCCAAATCGCCCGACCGCTTTTTGCGATAAAAACGCTCCGAAGAAATCACTGCTGAACTGATGGAATCACAAGCAGAACTTTTGATACTTTTAGGAGATATTCCGGTTGCTCAATATCTTAAAAAGGTAGCCGATGTTCCATATTCAACACTCGGCGAGTATGTGGATTTGTACGGTTACGGAAAAGCTACCGATGTTGTTATTTGCGGTAAAACAATAAAAGTTCTACCGCTTGCTCATCCAAGACAAATAGGAGCTCTCGGTGCTCACAGTGAAAAGTGGTGTAATGCTCATCGCAAATGGGAAGAGCAAGCAAATCAATAATATGTGCGAATAACAGATTCCAATATGACGAGGTGATCTTTTGAAAAAAGTACTTCAAGTAATTTGCTGTGCAGTAGGCAGCGGAATGATTGGTTTCTTTGCAAATCAGTTGAACACGGTTGTGGGGAGTGTATGTTTTACGCTTGGTGTTGCTCTGCTTGTTGGTTCAATCATTCTTGTATCAAAGCAAGATAAAGAGGATAAGTAAATTCCAATTTGTCGAGCCAAACGACGTTCTTAAAACCCGAAGATATAATCACCTATTGGGGATTCTTTCGATACAAAACAGCACTTACTTCGGTGGGCGCTGTTTTTGTATTATCAGCCGAAATAGAATCAGGAACCGTAGGGGATGGCGCCCTCGACATCCCGATCCCAATTAAAATATTGCTGTGAATTGTATTAAGGAATTTTTATAGTTTCTGAATATAATCAGCAGAATAATTTCGTGCTGTAATGGGACGTCGAGGCGCCGTCCCCTACGGCTCGTTGTCTTATTTGCGGTGAAATATTGATTCTACACTCGTACTTGGCGAAAATTAACAGTCCTATTTACATTCGGGCGGTTTTGTGATATAATCTTAATAACAAAGTTCTGAATTGGTGACCCATGCAAAAACAAAAAGAAATAATCGACATCGCTATGGCGTATGTAAAAGAAAAATTTGAAAATGAATACAGCGGGCACGATTGGTTTCACACCTTGCGTGTCTTTCGGACAGCGACGCGGATCGCCGAGGCGGAGGGTGCGGAGATTGTGACTGTGCAGCTTGCGGCACTTCTCCACGACGTTGACGACAGAAAGCTCTCGCCCGAAACTTATGCGGAGCAGAAGAATGCGAGAAGTTTTTTGTCCGTAAACAATGTTGAAGAAACCAAGATCAGCGAGATCTGCCGCATTATAGGCGAAGTTTCTTTCGTCGGAACCGATTCTGTCGTACCCACAACTTTGGAGGGTGAATGCGTTCAGGATGCCGATAGGCTTGACGCGATCGGTGCTATCGGAATCGCAAGGGCGTTTGCTTACGGCGGAAATCACAACAGGCTGATGTATCATCCCGATATAGCTCCGAATCCGAATATGAGCAAGGAAGAATACGTCAAAAGCAACTCCACGACGGTGAATCATTTTTACGAAAAGCTTTTTAAGCTGACCGATATGATGAATACCGATACGGCGAAGATGATCGCAAAGGAAAGAGATTTGTATATGAGAAATTTCATCGCGGAATTTTTGGATGAATGGGAAGGGAGAAAATAAAATGACCGTAAAACTCTTTATTTCTGCAATTACAAAATTTCTTTTGGGAGTCGTTCTCGTCGGAATTCTGCTGTTTCTGCCCGCGGGAACCCTGAATTGGTTCGGCGGATGGCTTTTTATGGCTATCCTTTTCATCCCGATGTTCTGCGCGGGCGTTGTGATGATGATAAAGAATCCGAGCTTGCTTGCCTCGCGCCTTGACGCAAAGGAAAAGAGAAGTAAGCAGAGTATAGTTGTCAAGCTCAGCGGGCTGATGTTCCTTGCGGGGTTCATTGTCGCGGGGCTCGGCGTGCGTTTTGATTGGTATATGCTCCCGATGCCCGTGTGCATTGGCGGCGCGGTGCTCTTTATTATCGCATATATGCTCTATGCCGAGGTACTGCGCGAAAATACCTATCTCAGCCGCACCATTGAGGTGCAAGAGGGACAAAAGGTCATCTCCAAGGGGCTTTACGGTATCGTGCGCCACCCGATGTATAGTGCAACTCTGCTTTTGTTCCTTTCGATGCCGATAGTGCTCGGATCGGTTTGGTCGCTTTTGATCTTTCTCGTGTACCCCTTCATAATCGCCGCAAGGCTCAAGGATGAAGAAAAGTTCCTCGAGGAAGAGCTCGAGGGCTACCGCGAGTACAAGAAAAAGGTGAAATACCGACTCATTCCGTTCTTTTGGTGAAATAATGATAAAAATCACTTACCCCGAAATGCTTTTGGCAATAAGCGTGCTGTGGATCGCCATCCGCGCGTTCTTTGCCGTGAAAAACAAAAGATTTGATATAAAGAGAGAGTTACAACTGCTCCTCGTTTATATCTGTTTCATCGTGGTTGCGCGCGTAACCTTCTTCCCGATGCGGAAAATCGACGGAGTCATTCAGCCCCTCGTGTTCAATGCGACAAACGCGTTCCCTTTTCGCATAAATCTCATACCGCTTGTGAATCTTTTTGATTACGATATAATGTCCGAGGCAGTCATCAATTTCGTCGGCAATACAACGATGTTCATCCCGATCGGAATTATCTGGCCGATCGCTTACAAGGAGCTGAACACTCCGATCAAGACCATAGCCGCAGGCGCGGGACTGTCGCTTTTTATCGAGATACTCCAACTCCCGTTCTTCGACCGAGTCAGCGATATTGACGATCTGATACTCAATACACTCGGATTTGCGATGGGATATGGAATTTACAGGCTGATTGCGCGGATAAAGAGAAAAAAGGAGCTTTTGAAGTGATGGCAATTAAGGCAATAGTTGTGGACTTGGACAGAACGCTGTTGCACACGGATAAAACTATATCCCCGTACACAGCGGAAATTTTTAAGAAATGCAAACAAAAGGGAATCTTTCTGATGGTTGCAACCGCGAGGCCGTTTCGCACGATGCAACAGTTTTGCGAGATCATTGATTTCGACGCAATATCGGCAACAAATGGCGCAAGAATTATTTGCGGCGATTATCGCAAGGAGTGCGGACTTTGCCCCGAAAGCGCAGATCGGATTTTGACGGCGCTGAAGGGTTATCCCGATTTCCGCGTAACGCTTGAAACGGGAGAAGAAGCCTACTCCAACAAGCCGATCGAGGACTATTTTTCGGTCATTTCCGACGATCTTGCGGCTGTGGCGAGGGCTGAAGGAGCAATAAAGATCCTTATAAGCATTGATACTCCCGATACTTTGGAAACCGTCAAAAAGATGTTGTCCGATGACCTCTACTATACGGTCGCGAATGGGCACTTGATGCAGATAATGAGTAAATCCGTGACCAAGTGGAACGGTGTAAAAACGATGCTCGAACTCTGCGGATGTTCGGCAGAGGAAACGGCATATTTCGGTGATGACTATGACGACATCGAGCCGATCAAAATGTGCGGCGTCGGAGTTGCGGTTTCGAATGCGATCGACCAGGTGAAAGCGGTAGCCGATTATATTGCGGAGAGCAACGACGATGACGGGGTTGCGAAGTTTATTGATCGTTATATATTATAAAATGCGGAGGAAAGTATGCAAGGTTATAATGTAATAGCGGTGTTTAACGAAAACGCCGATAAAATGCTTATGTGTAAGCGACGGAAAAATCCATATAAGGGATTATCTAATCTCGTCGGCGGAAAGATCGAAAAGGGAGAGGAAGGACTTCGCGCAGCTTACAGAGAGCTTCGGGAAGAGACCTCGATCACCGAAAATGACATTGTTCTGTCGCATCTGATGGATTTTACATATTATTTCGATAACTGCTATCTTGAGGTATATGTCGGTAAGCTTAATAAGCATATCGACGTTTGCGGTGATGAAAATGATCTTTATTGGTCCGAACTTGACCGCAACTTTTTCGACCCGACAAAATATGCGGGAGAGGGAAATATCGGGCATATTATGATGCATATTGAGATGCATAAAAAGGAATTGTTGAAATGAAAATAATTACTGTTTGTGGAAGTTACAAATTTCGAAAGGAAATGGCAGAAGTTGCAGAGATAATGACACTTGCGGGCAACTGTGTGCTGATGCCAAATGAGCTGACAAGAGATTCCAAAGACGATTATACCGAGGAAGAAGCGCGGATGATCGACTTGATGCATAAGGAAAAGATCAAAATATCCGATACTATCCTCGTGGTCAACGTCTGCGGGTATATCGGCAAGAGTACACAGAGCGAGATTGAGTTTGCTGAAAAACTGGGCAAGGAAATACTGTATTACACAGATTTGAAATTGTAATTACACAAACCGCCGCCGATTTGCCAATGCGTTCGGCGGCGGTTTCTATTGACATATCGGGCAAAGTTTATTATAATAATTACAATAAACACAGGAAGGCATAAAAATGGCTATTAAAGTATTTATATCCAAAGACAAAAAGCAGTTCAAGGCAAATCTTCATTGCCACAGCACGATCTCGGACGGCAAGCTGACTCCCGAGGAGCTTAAGGCGGCTTACAAGGCTCAGGGATATTCGGTTCTGGCAATTACCGATCACTGTTATCCCTACCCGCACAACGATCTGACAGACGACGAGTTCCTTATGCTCACGGGCTACGAGGCTTATATCCGTCCCAACAAGAAGGCAAAGAGCGACCGCTATCTGCCCGAGGTCCACCTCAATCTTTTTGCGCGCGATAAGGACAATGACAAGTACATATGCTACAATCCCGTCTACTGCAAATACTACAAGGGCGATCCCGAAAAGCTCAACCGCGTCGGCTCCGAGGAGCCCCGCGAGTACACTACGGAGTACATAAATATGTTCATCAAGACCGCGACCGAGAACGGATACGTTGTTTCCTACAACCATCCTGTCTGGTCGATGGAGGAGGACGAGAACGTATTTAAGCTTGAAGGCTGGCAGAGCCTTGAGCTTGATAACACGGATTCGTATCTGATAAATTCGCTTGAGCATAACGAGATCCTTTATGACAAGCTTCTTCGCCGAGGCATCAGAGTAGGCTGCCACGGCGGCGACGACAACCACAACCGCCATCCTTTCGGTCATCCGCTTTGCGATTCCTTCGGCGCGCATACTATGATCGTTGCCGACGAGCTTGAATACGACAGCGTATTTTCCGCATTTGAGCGCGGCGATTGCTACTCCTCGACAGGTCCGCGCATTCTTTCGCTTTCGATTGAGGACGGCAACATCGTTCGCGTCGAGACCACGGATGCAGACCGTATCATTATGTTCTACGGCACCAAGAAGTCCAATGTTGCACTTGACGAGAATTTTGGCACCGTCAACAGCGCCGAGTTTGAACTTCATCACAAGGCAAACTATTTCCGCATTACCGTTATCGACAAGCAGGGCAAGAGAGCTTGTTCGAGAGGGTATTTCAGGGATGAGTTTTAATATTGACAAAAACGAGGCACAGCCACTTTGGCTGTGTCTCGTTTTTGTCCGAACGTCGGCGGGGCGCCGCCGTTCGGAAGCACAAGGGTATTTCGCCCTCTGCGGAGGGCGACTTAAGGCTCCGCCTTAAGAATTCGCAAACTTTTGGAAAAGTTTGATCAAAACTTTCCGCTGGTTATAATTTTGTTCCGCTGACATAGACTTCGCGGATGGTGAGTTCGTTGTTGAGTACGACGATATCCGCATCAAGTCCCGCTTCGAGTTTGCCCTTGCTCAGCCCGTGTATTCTTGCGGGAGTTGCCGAGAGCATCGTTGACGCCTCGGAGAGGGTGAAGCCGCATTCGTTAACGAGTACGCGCAGGAGCACATCGGCGGTCGCCACGCTTCCCGCAAACGCGCTTCGGTCGGAGAGCTTGGCGATCCCGTCCTCGACGATGTATGCGACACCGCTCATAACGCCTTCTTTGGCATCCGAGCCTGCAACGCAAAGGCTGTCGGTGACTGCGGCAACGCGGTCGATGCCCTTGATCTTGACGATCATTCGCACGAGATCGGGCGGCAGATGCTTTCCGTCGGCGATGATCTCGGCAGTCAGTTCGTCGCGCAGGAAGGTGCTCTCGATAACTCCGAGCGAGCGGAAGCCGTGGTCGCGCGTTACCGTCGAGGTGCAGGAGTAAAGATGAGTTACAAGACTTAATCCGTTCTCGATCGCGCGTGCCATATCTGTGTATTTCGCGTCGGTGTGACCCGCGGAGGCGACGATGCCGTGATCCTTGAGGAAGCGGCAGAATTCGCCGTCTTTATCTCGCTCGGGAGCATAGGTCCAGCGGACGATCGTATTGCCGGTTTCCTCGATAAGAGAAATATATTCCTCGGGCTTCGGCTCGGTGATATGACCCGGTGCCTGCGCGCCGCATTGCGCCGGCGAGAGGTAGGGACCCTCCATGTGCGCGCCGAGAAGATTCCGTGCGAGCGGATTCTGCTTGGCGATCGCAATATTTTTTACCGCCTCGCGCATTATCGGAAATGGACCCGTCGTGACGGTAGGGACGATGGTGGTCGTTCCGTGTCTCATGTGGAAAACGCATCCGTCCACGATCTCGTCGGGCGAGGACTCGGTGAAGCTGAAGCCTCCTCCGCCGTGGGTGTGGATGTCGATAAATCCCGCCATAACGTAATTGCCTGTGGCGTCGATTATCTCGCCTTCGGGACGTTTTTCTGTGATTTCCGCGATCTTGCCGTTTTCTATTATGATGTAACCGTCAAAAATACCGTTCGGCAGAACGATAAGGTTACTTTTGAGTGCCGTCTTCATATTATCAAAGAAGCGACGCGCTGTCGGGGTCGAGGTAGAGCATAGCGCCATCGCGTGTGCGGAGTACAGATGCGGGGCAATGCTCGTCGATGCTTGCGGTCAGAGTCTCGCGGACTGCCCAAGCCTTTGTCGGTGCGGGAACGATGCAAAAGAGGTTCGGTGCGCTGACGAGCATCGGAACGGTCAGGGTGATCGCGTACTTCGGTACGTCCTCGATCTTTGCAAAGCAACCGTCATTGACCTGCTGATTGCGACAGACCTCGTCGAGCTTGACGGGTTTTACGAGCTTGGTATCGTTGAAATCAGCTACGGGCGGGTCGTTGAAGGCGATGTGACCGTTCTCGCCGATGCCCATAACGACGATGTCGATCTTGGTCGCGGCAAGCAGGGAAGAGTAGCGCGCGGATTCGGCGTCGGGATCTGTCGCGTCGCTCTTGATGTAGTTGATGCTCTTGAAGGGCACAAGACCGAAGATGTGCGCGTCAAGGAAGTTGCCGAAGCACTGCGGAGCGGAGGAGTCGAGGCCGATGTATTCGTCCATGTGGTATGCGTTGATGCGGTTCCACTCGATCGACTTGTCCGCGACGAGGGAGGCAAGGACTTCGTTCTGCGAGGGTGCGGCAGCGAAGATCATAGAGATCTCGTCCTTCTCTGCGAGCAGCTCCTTGATCTTTGCGGAAATATTCTCAGCCGCCGCCGCGCCCATAGCGGTGCGCGAGTCGTATATGTTGACTTTGAGTTTGTCTTGGAAGTAGGTTTTCATTGGGGGTACCTCACTTTGGTTGATAGGATAATTATAGCATAAGTTGGGGGTGGGGTCAAGAGTAAAAAGAAAAATAAGCTTCCCCGCAGGAAAGCTTATGATGAAAAAGCATCTTATTGTATATAAGACATATCATTTAATCGATGGATAATTCGATTACCGTGATCGTCTTCGCTCAAAAAAGAAACACCGCCGGTTTTTCCGAAAAAGCTTGTTCTGTTTAATTGTTTAATATCCAACCCAAACCATATAGCGAACAAGATGCTTAAAGTACCGTCGTGTGAAACTATGATAAAATTCTTGTCAGTTGATCTAAGTATATTATCGAGAAATACGGAGACTCTGTGCCAAACGTCGAGTTTTGTTTCTGATTCTGCAAAAGGCATTTCATCAATATTCTGTGACCAATCAACTGTTTCCGGAAAAACAGAACAGCACAGATTATTTTTTGCCCATTCTTTGGAATGACCAATAGCTTCACCCAAATGAAATTCTCTTAGTGTTTCGGTATATATAGGACTTGTTCCAAGATATGATGAGACTATTTCTGCCGTGCGTTTAGCTCTCGATAAATCCGATGAGAATAAAACATATTCGTTTGCATTAATTTCCGATGATAACCGCTTTCCGATATTATTGGCTTGATCAATTCCCAACGCAGTTAAATTCCAATCTGCCCACGAGCCGATCATTTTATTCAAATGTTGTTCGGATTGAGTGTGTTGTATTGTGATTATCTTTCTCATATTTTTGCTTTAGCGCCGTTTTCTTTGACGGTGTTAATAGACGCAATGAGCATACGGCGGATCGTGCCGCATTGATTACGCAGGATTTTGTATCTTTCATCCGGTATGTACTTGGTTCGGTTAAGAAGCTCAAGCCAATATTCCGACTCATAGCATTCTTTAAGAGCAATTTGCATCTTTGAAATGAAATCGGCTGTTCCCTGTGCGTATTTGGATTCATGAATGTTTGCGCCGATTGATGTACCGGAACGCAATAATTGATTTGTTAATACGCTTTCACGATATGTTTCTTTAATGCTTCTGCATAAATTAACGATTTCTACCGCAAAATCTTTTGCTTTTTCAAGCATAATACTTTCTGCCATAATTTCACCTCAAATTTAATTTTAGCTAAATGGCTTCGCCGCTAAATGCTACGCGCTAAATTTCACTTCGTGAAGCTAAATAAAATTCGCTGCCAAGCTCGGCGAAGCCGAATTTAGCTCCGTCAGGAATTTAGCTCAGCTTGCTGAATTTAGCTCGCTTTGGCGAATTTAGCTGAAAAAAGCACGCCGGTGGCGTGCTTTTTTCTGGTGGGCCATCGGGGACTCGAACCCAGGACCGACCGGTTATGAGCCGGTAGCTCTGACCAACTGAGCTAATGGCCCCAGTTGACCATAATATTATATCGCAAACGGGGGCGTTTGTCAAGTCTTTTTTGAAAAATATATCCTCTATTTGCCGCAATAAGGATAAATAATCGACATATATCTTGACATTTTGGCGGTGGCGTGATAAAATATATAAAATATTCCTTTTGAGAGGAGTGGCTTCTATGACCAAGCGTGCGCTTGCCTTAATTGCGCTATTAATGATACTGCCCGTTGTAGTTGCGCTTTATGCGGTTGAAAAATATAAAGAAAAAAATCAGATCGTTGCCGTGTATTGCGGCGGCGTCGATGTGATCGAATATGAGGGTGTAGAGCTTCATCGCGTTGAAGGCGCGGAGGAATACCGCTTCCGTCTTGGAGAATATCTCGGCAAGGTCGGAAATGCCCTCACGGGCGCGCCGCTTTACCGCGTGCTTGATGATGAAACGGGATCGTATTTCGCCATAGCCGAAGGGAAGAGCAGAATCCTTTATACCGAATCCGGAAAATTGGTCGATGGTATTAAGGGCGAAGACAGCATCGCGACACTTCTGGTATTTGATGATTTTCTTGTTGTTGAAAAATACGTTGACATTATCGAAAAGATTACCGGTGCTTCCGGCAAAAGAGTTTCGGTTGATATGTCGAAATTCCCCGAATTCAAGTATTACGATCTCTATCTTGCCTTTGATTCATCCGCCATCGTGACCGAGTATTTCGGAAGGCTTATCTATCTTACCGAGCGCGAGAGCTGGATATTGATCTCTCCCGAAGATCTCGAGCTTGCTGCCGAGGAATACGGTGACGAGATTGGTGAGACCGTGTATTTTGCAACTTTGATCTCCGATGAAGAGGTTTCAAGTCTGATAAACTCCTATTTTGAGGAGAAAACTGAGGAAACAAAGGAATAGAATCGAATAATTTTTGGCTCCGGATGGGTTCATTACCCGTACGGAGCCTTCTTTTTCGGATGAGAAAACACGCAAAAATCCGGTTTCAAAAAATATGTAATTAAATGTAAGTACTGTATATAAAAGTAAGCAAAATGGTGAAAAATTGAAGGCTTTGTCACAAAAAAACGAGATTTGCGAACGATTTGTGCAATTTGCACAAGCCTGCTCAAAATCAAGGCGTAAACGATGCTTTCGTGAACAGTTTTGATGCGGGAAAATAGTTGCGCACGCAATCATTTTAGAAAGGCTGTGTAAATTTAATTTACTATATTAGGAATCGCGAGCTTGCAATATTGCCGATATTGCTTCTATAAAGGCAAATTAGCGCATTTTACGGAGTGTTTGAGGAAATCTGATGGTAATTTTAATTTACCTGAAATTTGCACTATGTGAAAAGTGTATGAAAAAGTGACGAAGGGGTGAATTTTCTCATCGCTTGACCGCGAATGGTGGTTGAATAAATAATTTCTTGAAAATTCCTTTTGCTTAAATTAATTAAATAAATAACTGTTGACTAATTTGAGTAATTGTGGTATTATATCGTTATAAATTTTATGGCATTTTGCCGCCCGGATGTTGGGGATGTTGCCGCAGACCCAAATATCGGGGAGCAGAGCCGCAAAATTTGATGCCCGTGGGCGACAGTCTCGCCAACGGCTGCCTCTTTTCGGGCAAAAAACTTTTACAGCGGGGCGGTCTTCCGCTTCCCACCTCGCATAGCGGCTCGCGGCAAAACGCGTCAGCGCTAAATCAGCGGAAATTTATCCACCCGCCTGCTCGTGCAGGCAAAAACAAAACAGGAGGAACCATTTATGGCAACGAAATTCAAAAGAGCGGTTGCTCTCTGCCTTGCGATCCTGACCTTCTGCTCGACGTTCTTTGTATCGGTTGCGGCAAACGATACTACCAATGAAGAACCGTTGAAAGCACCTTCGGTCATATCGACTTCTCTCGCTTCGGCAAAGGAACTGCTCGGCACAATTTCGTACGAAGAATACCTTGATGAGTATTCCGAGTACACCCCCGGTGCAGATGCTATCGTGGTAAACGGCCTTGACTACATCGCAGATAAGACCACTGCTGTTGTAGGAAAGAACAGCTACGAGGGTATCGACGCGCTCGACACCGCCGACAGCGGAGTTGTTTCCTGGAAGGTAAACATCCCCGCAGACGGTCTGTACGCTATCAAGATCGACTATTGGCCCATCGCCGACAAGTCCACATCCATCCAGCGTATCTTCCGTATTGACGACAAGGTACCTTTCAAGGAGGCGTATTACATCTCGCTTCCTAAGGTATGGTCCACTATCTATGATCCCGCAGATGAGCATGATTATGACGGTCATACCCGTTACAACCGTACCGATATTGACAAAAACGAGCTCCGCGGTAACATGGAACAGACTCCCGAGTGGTCCCAGTACAGCCTCAAGGACATTGACGGCTTCTACAAGGACAACTTCGAGTTCTACTTCTCCAAGGGCGAGCATTACATCTCGCTCGAGGGTGTAGCACAGCCCCTGGCTATCAAGCAGATCACCCTCTACCCCTACGAGGCACCCGAGTCTTATGCTGACTACATTTCTCAGTATGCAGGCTCTCCCAAGGGTTCTTCGGTTCTTAAGCTCGAGGCTGAGTACACCACTCACACCTCCACCAACACCGTATATCCCATCGAGGAGGCTTCCTCTTCCGTAGCAAGCCCTTCGAACGTAAAGGCCACCGTTCTTAACACCATCGGCGGCGACAAGTGGCAGACCTCCGGTCAGCGACTCCACTACACATTCACCGTTGATAACAGCGGTATGTATCAGATCATTCCCAGATACATCCAGAACATCACCGACGGTATGTATTCTTCCCGTACCCTTTACCTCTACAGTGATTCCACTGTTGCAGAGGGCGCAAAGGGCTACTACAACGGCATTCCTTTCGATGAGGCACGCGAACTCCGTTTCAACTATTCGACCGACTGGCTTGCAGATCCTCTTCGCTTCGGTACCAAGACCGGCGATGAGAACAACAGCATCGAATATACCAACTGCGAGTTCTATTTTGAGGCAGGCGTTGAGTACACAATGATCCTTGAGGTTTCCCTCGGAACCATGGCTGAGATCGTCCGCAAGGTCGATGCAGCGCTCCAGGCGATCAACAATGACTACCTTAATATAATGCGTCTTACCGGTGCAGATCCTGACCAGTATCGTGACTATTACTTCCAGAGCGTAATGCCCGATACCATCATCGACCTTTACCGTCAGTCCACCGTTCTCAAGGCAGTTGCGGCAGAGCTCGTTGCTCTTGCGGGCGTTAAGTCCTCCAACGTTGCTACCCTTGAGAAGACCTACATCATCCTCGAGGATATGTCGAGAGATGAGGACGAAGTTGCTCGTAACCTCGAGCGTCTTAAGACCTACATCGGTAACCTTGGTACCTGGGTCAACGACGCAAAGAACCAGCCCCTCCAGCTCGACTACATTATGATCCAGAGCTCCGAGAAAGAAGCACCGCGCGCTGCGGACAACTTCTTCCAGGCATTCTGGCACGAGATGCAGAGATTCTTCCAGTCCTTCTTCCGTAACTACGACCGTATGGGTGCTACTATGGATGCATCCGAGGT
>JAZSOQ010000077.1:0-13057 GCA_045537015.1 Eubacteriales bacterium | reverse complement strand
TATCGTTATGCAGACTCAGTATTCGATAATGGAGAAGAAAAACGAGGAGATGATCGGCAAGACTCTGCGCGTTCTCGTTGAGGATTTTGACCCCGTCTCCGAGATGCATTTCGGACGCTCGGATGCCGACGCGCCCGAGATCGACGGAAAGATCTACTTCCGCGCACGCCGCCGTGTTGCCCCCGGCAGTATCGTCAGCGTCAAGATCGAGGACGTGCTCGACTACGACCTTTGCGGCAGAGCGCTCCTCTTCCCCGAAGCGTGAGGCACAAAATGGCAAAATCTAAAATGAATCTTCCGAATAAGCTGACCGTGATGCGAATGATCATGGTGCCCGTCTGCATCGCCGCCATCCTCATTCCCGAGACATGGCTCGCGCCCGACATCAGCGCCATCATCGCGCTCGTCATCTTTGCCACCGCGTCGATCACCGATGCCATCGACGGCAAGCTTGCAAGAAAATATAATCTCATCACCGATTTCGGCAAGTTCATGGACCCCCTCGCCGATAAATTTCTCGTCCTTGGCAGTTTCCTTGCTATTCTTTACCGCTATGAGCAGATGAAGAGTTGGCTTTTCTGGGCAGTTTTAGTGGTCATCTTCCGCGAATTTGCCGTCACCTCGATAAGACTTGTCGTAAGCTCGTCCTCGGGTGTAGTGATCGCGGCAAACTGGCTCGGCAAGGTCAAGACCGTCACCCAGATGACCTCGATCATCGTGCTCCTGATCGAGCCCGTGATCTATCACGCGATTGAAAAAAGCGGCACAGACCTTCCCAATTTTCTTGACACTTATCCCCCCGCAACAGTTATCCTCTGCGCGCTGATGACCTTCTTCACCGTATGGTCGGGCGTGAACTATCTTGCAGCGTATTGGGGATATTTAGATCCCGAAAAGTAAGCAAAACGTCAAAACAACCGTAAGTCGATCAAAATCAACTTACGGTTGTTTGTTTTTTACGCCTTAACCGCGCCCTTAGGATCGCGCTTGATCCTCGCGCTTCCGTATTTCGCCGCGGCGCCGAGGCAGGATTCGATGGTGAGCAGGCGGTTATATTTTGCAAGTCTCTCGCTCCTGCAGGGGGCGCCCGATTTGATGAAGGGCGAGCAGAGCGCGACGGCGAGATCGGCGAGGGTGCTGTCCTCGGTCTCGCCCGAGCGGTGCGACATTACCGTCATATATCCCGATGCCGCCGCCATCTCGCAAACTCGCATAGTCTCCGAAAGTGTGCCGATCTGATTCGGCTTGACGAGCACGGCGTTTGCGGCACCCTCCTCGATCCCGCGCTTCACTCTCTCGGGATTTGTTACGAAGAAATCGTCGCCGACAAGCATAATCTTTGAGCCAAGCCGCTCGGTCATCTTGCTCCATCCGACAAAATCACGCTGATCGAGTCCGTCCTCGATCGAATAGATCGGATAACGCGCCGAAAGCGACTCCCAAAGCGAGATCAGCGCCTCGGTATCGTAGGTCTTCCCGCTCTTCGGGCAACGGTACTGCCCCTCGGACTCGGAATACCACTCACTCGCCGCAACGTCGAGCGCGATCCGCACCTCGTCAAGAGAATAGCCCGCATCGGTGATGGCACGGCAGATCAGATCGAGCGCCGCTGTGTCGCTCTCGAGATTAGGCGCATAACCGCCCTCGTCACCGACGGCGGTTGAAAGACCTTCTTTTTTGAGGATAGAACCAAGCGTGTGATAGATCTCACACCCTGCGCGCAAAGCCTCCGAAAAGTTCGAAGCGCCAACGGGCATTATCATAAATTCCTGAATATCGACATTATTCGATGCGTGCGCGCCGCCGTTGAGGATGTTGAACATCGGCACGGGCAGACGGCAGGTCTTTGCTCCGCCAAGATATTGCCACGGGCATTGCGAGAAGGACGCCGCCGCGGCGCGCATTGTGGCAAGCGACACGGCAAGGATCGCATTTGCACCGAGACGCTTTTTCTCTGCGGTGCCGTCGATGCCGCACATTATGCGGTCAACCTCGAACTGCTTTGTCGCGTTGACACCCGCCAGCGCGGGCGAAATCTCGTCTCTGATGGCTTCAACGGCATCCTTTACGCCTTTACCGCCAAAGCGCCCCGCGTCGCCGTCGCGCTTCTCGTGCGCCTCATAAATGCCCGTCGATGCGCCCGAAGGCACACTCGCGCGCCCAACGCTTCCGTCACGGCAAAGCACCGTCGCCTCAACTGTCGGATTTCCACGCGAATCTATCACCTCGCGCCCGATGATCTTTTCGATTATTGGTTTATTTTGAATCATTTACTTTCACTCCTGTTTTTTAATTAGTATGGCAAATCAATTCAATTATATTCCTTACCGTTAAAACGAAAAAATGAATAATGAAGAATGAATAATGAATAATGAAGAATTTTGGTAGCTTTTCTCGCGTTGCTCAAAAATCATTAAATTAATTTTTGAGCTTGCGAGAAAATTTTCCTTAATTATTCATTATTCATTTTTCATCATTCATTATTCATTAAAAATACGGAGACACCCAAGGCATCTCCGTATTTTTTTACTTTTTCTTCTGCTGCTTGCACCAGACGTTCATTACCGTCTTGTGGGGCAGAAGCTTTACGCCAAGCACCTGCGCGCGGACGGGGAAGCCGCAAACGGAAACGTCCTTGCCCTTCTTCATATCGCGAAGAGCGCGGGTGATGACCTGCTCGGCGGTGTAATATCTGTTATAATAGCTGATGGTATCATCGTGCACGGCGGTATCGAAGAACTCGGTGAGGACCCAACCGGGGCAGACCGCCATCATACGGATATTACGTCCCGCACTTTTGAGCTCGCGGTTTGTGGCGCGAGAGAAGGAGAGCACAAAAGCCTTCGAAGAGCCATACACATTGATAAAGGGTACGGGCTGGAAGGAGGAAAGCGAGCCAAGCTGATAGATCTTTCCGCCGTCAGACATGTGCGCGAGGGTATGATAGGTCATAGCCACAAGCGCCTTGTCATTGAGATCGATCATGGCAAGCTGACGCTCAAGGTCCATATCAAGGAATCCGCCGAAATGACCGAATCCTGCGGCATTTACAAGCACACGAACATCCGCATTCTCGGCTTCAAGCATCGACTTGTACTCCGCCCACGATTCGGGCTTCGAGAGATCCATCGAGATCGCTCTTGCGGGATTCTTGCAAGCCTTTGCGATCTCGGCAAGCTTCTCCGCGCGGCGCGCGATGAGCCAGATCTCGTCAAATTTATCTTCGCCGTCAATGCGGAGGGCAAATTCACGTCCCATTCCCGACGACGCGCCGGTGATAACGGCAATATTCTTCTTATTTCCCATTAAAGAGCCTCTTTCGCGTATTCCTTATTGATCTCGCGGTACTTAGCGCTGATCTCGGATGCGATTGCGCGAGCAGCTGCAGCCGCTTCGGGAGTTACTTCTTCATCAAAATCACAGAAGGAGTTTTCGCTGATGTCTCTGCCCGAAAGGGTAGCGTATACGTTCAGTGCGAGCAGGTATCTGCCAACACCCTTGTGAGCGTGGAAGCCGTCGCGGTGAACTGCCTCAATACCGTAGTTTGCTTTTTCCTGCCAGAGCTTATACATAACCTCGCCATTGGGAATAATTCCCCACGCGCGAGTGTTCTTTGCCATTTGGACGTAGCAATGCTTAATCGCCTCGATCATATCGGCAGGATTGGTGTAAGAGGTGAGCTTGAAGCGGGGGGCATCGGTCTCAAAGGTCCAGGTCTGGTGAACATAGAACTTCGCCTTGGGCGCGTGAATGCGTACAAACTCCGCAAGAGCGGTAGCAAAGGGCTCATAGCTGTCTTCTTCGCCGCTATTGGGGCTGCACTGCTGTGTTGCGACTACATCCCATTCGTCGGAAAGGAGAGCCTGAGTGAGCGATACCATAAGTCCGGTCTTGTGGCCGTTGATCTGGTATTCGTAAGCCGCTTCGCCAGAAAGCATATTGCGGTAGTGGCGGTAAAGCGAGCAACCGCCGATATAAAGGTTGACTACCTTCCAATTCTTGCCGTCTGCACGTGCGATACCGTGGAGATAGCGGGTAGTATCCTCGCCAAAGCTGTTAGCAATAAAAAGTATTTTCATTTCTTTTCACCTCAGATAATAATATAATCGGGAATACCTTGGATAAACTTGGGGCTTGCCTCGCCTGCGATAAGGGGGAGCAGATAGCGGCAGCATTCGTCGGTAACGTCGTTGCCTGCCTCATTGATGAACTTATCGTCGACGACCTTGATCTTGTTTGCAATTTCGGAAACATCGGAGTGACCGATGGTGTAGGAATATTCCTCACCCTCGCCGCGAAGGATGAGCATCATCTCGCGGGAAAGTCCCTCAGCGGCTGCCTTAACGGCTGCACGGCCTACCGAAACAGACTCGGTGAGGTCCTGAGCCGATGCGATGTGAGCGGCACATCTCTGGGGGAGGTTGAGCTCGATGGAACGAACTTTGCATCCGAGTTCAGCCTTAACCGCAAGCTCGAGAGCCTTGCCCGTGCCCGAAAGCTGCTTGTGACCGAATGCGTCGGTGGACTCAACGCCGATGCCCTCGCAAACGTATCTGCCGTCAGCAAAGCGGATACCCTCAGAAACCGCTATAACGACGTTGGGGTGCTTTTCAAGAGCGGCACGAACATCAGCGAAGAACTGCTCCATACTGAAGGTACGCTCGGGGAGGTAAACGTAATCGGGGGCGACGCCATTGACAACTCTGCCGATAGCGGAAGCAGTGGTCAGCCAGCCCGAGTCACGTCCCATGATCTCGACGATCGTGACAGCCTTGGTGGTGTAGACCGCGCAGTCGCGGATGATCTCCTGCATCGTTACGGCAATATACTTTGCCGCAGAGGGGAATCCGGGGGTGTGGTCGGTGCCGACAAGGTCGTTGTCGATAGTCTTCGGCACGCCGATGATTCTCATCTCGTACTCGTGACCCTTGGTGTACTCGGAAAGCTTTGCAACGGTATCCATAGAATCGTTGCCGCCGATATAGAAGAAATAGCGGATGTTGTACTTTTTGAAGATCTCAAGCAGACGGGCATAAACCTCTTCTCCGCCCTCTTCACCCTTCTTGGGGAGCTTCTTACGGCAAGAACCGAGAGCTGCAGCGGGAGTGTGCTCAAGACGGGTGATGTCCTCGTCCTTTGCGAAGATCGCACCGAGATCGACAAGATCCTCGCGCAGAAGTCCCTCAACGCCGTTGCGCATACCGTAAAGAGTTCCGATAGCGCCGCCGTGGGAATCCTTGTCAAGATAACCTCTGATAACACCGGCAAGTGTTGCATTGATAGCCGCGGTAGGTCCGCCGGACTGACCTACAACAGCATTTCCGTAAAGAATAGCCATAATTTTTCTCCTATATCTGATTAATTTTCTTTCTTCTTAAATGCCACTGCGGTGCAAGCGCACGCAATAACGATAACGATAGCCGATGCCGACGCAAAGCATCCGTCATCAACGGTTTCCGAGGTCTCGGGATCGGTTGTGATCTCCGGTTCGGTTTCGGGAATCGTGGAAACGACCGGATAGGGAGTGGTCTCGTACCCGGTTATGACCACTGTCTCTATTGTACCAGGCTCGGGTGTAACCACAAGCTCGGGTGTAGTCTCGGGTTCAGTTGTAACTACGGGCGCGGGCGTGGTTTCGGGCTCAGTGACAGGCTCGGTGACAGGTTCAGTTACAGGCTCGGTGATGGGTTCTGTAACGGGTTCTGTTACAGGCTCTGTAATCGGTTCCGTAATCGGTTCGGTTACGGGTTCGGTTGTAACCTCCGGTTCCGGAGTGGTCTCGGGCTCGGGTTCGGTCGTAATCTCGGGCTCCGGGGTGGTTTCGGGTTCGGGTTCAGTCGTAATCTCGGGCTCCGTGGTGGTTTCGGGCTCGGGTTCGGTCGTAATTTCGGGTTCGGGAGTGGTTTCAGGCTCCGGTTCTGTTGTGATTTCGGGCTCGGGTGTAGTCTCGGGCTCGGAAGTTACCTCTGCTTCCGTGGTATCTTCGGGCAGGCTTGCAAGATAGGACGAAATGAGCTTCGCTATCTCACGGTGACCCGCGGCGTTGGGATGAATATCATAATCCAAAATGTTGGTAAGTCCCGCAGCATCGCGGTCAATGACCGAGGGGACATCGAGCGCGGTAAAGCCATATTTTTCGCAAGCAGCTTCGACAGTACCGTTGATCGTGTCGATAACGCCGCCGACAAACTCGCCAAGCTCACTTCCTATATCGAATCCGCCGATATTTGTCACATTTTCAAAAGGATTATATTGCTTAAGAAAAATGATTTCCGCATCGGGAGCGTTTGTTGAAAGGAAATCACCTATTTTTACCATATTGGCAACACACGCAAGATAAGCCGCGGCGATGGTGAGCAAAAATTCCGTGCTTCCCGCAACCTCGGAGATCTTTTCGGGCGTGATCTCCAGAACAACATCTATAATTTCATCAAGATCTTTCAATTCTCTGCCCGCGACCATCGAAACGACTCTCGGAGCAAGCGACAAAAGATCGTTTCCGCCGATGCTGATGATTATCAGCTCCGCGGAGTTTACCTCTTCCCGTATAGTCGGGAGCAACGCCGCAAGGTCGCCGGTCGTATCGCCGTTGACCGCTTTGTTTATATACGTGCTTCCGCCCTTCAGACCAAGCGAAGCCGCGATCATATTTGCATAGGATTCACAAAGATAAGGATCCCCTCCGGGCTCGTAATTGGCAAGTCCGTAGCCCGTGGTGATGGAGTCGCCGAGCACCAAAAGAACGGGCTCTTTTTCAAGGGCGGCATAAACGCATGTCAGAACGAGCGGGGCGAGGAGCAGCATTGCCATTGCAAAGGCAAAGATTCTTTTTACTGTATTTTTCATTTTTCTTTCAAATCAGATTACGCGCGCTTCTTTTTCAGAAGGATGCAAGCGCAGACGGCGGCAACTATCGCCGCAGAGGAAACCGACGAAAAGCATCCGGGAGCTTCAAGCTGTGCCTCGGTCTCGGGTTCTGTCTCGGGTTCGGTTTCGGGTTCAGCAGGACGGGTGAGTTCAACGGCTATGGTCGTCTCTTCCATTGTTGTTTCGGGCTCGGTTTCGGGCTCTGCGGTATTTTCGGAGGGATCGAGAGAGATGCCGAGATGGCTTGCAAGAAGTCTTGCTATCTCAACATGACCCGCAGCGTTGGGATGAATATCGTAGTTGAGCATATTGGTAAGCCCCGCCGCATTGATGTCGATGACGGAGGGCACGTCCAAAACCTCAAATCCGTTTGCCGCGCCGACCTTTTCCATCGAAGCATTAACACTCGCGATCAGAGTGTCGGCGTAGTTGCCGAAATCACCGAAGCCGAGAACATTCTTCATCGGGTTATACTGTTTGAGGAGTATAACACGCGCTTCGGGAGCGTTTTTCTTGATGATCTCTGCGATCTCTCCGAGATTCTTTTCATAATTCTCAAGTACCGTGCCGATCTTTTTCTGATACGAGGCATTGTTAGCAAGAGCGGCAAACTTTTCGGGTGTTGCGGCGGCAAGCACGTCGATGGATGCACCGAGACCGCTGACCGTCTTACCCGCGATCGCGGAGGCAACTATCGAAATCGACCCAAGAAGATCGTTTCCGCCGATGGTCACGATGATGAGATCGGAATAACCGATATAATTCTCAATATCGGTGAGCGACTTGAGCATATCTGCGCTGGTTGCGCCGTTGACTGCCTTGTTTATATAGGATTCCCTCGCCTCAAGACCGAGAGCGTTTGCAACGAGATTTGAATAGGAGGCACAGGTATAGGGGTCTCCGTCAGTAATGTAATCGTCAAGTCCGTAGCCCGTGGTGATCGAGTCGCCGAGAGCGAGCATAAATTCAGGCTTCTTCGCAGTTGCCGAAGCAGGCAAAACAAGTGCGAGCAAGATCACAAGAACTACTGCAAAAGAACCGAAACGAGCAGTTATTTTTTTCATATTTTAGCCTTTCATATATAAATAGTAATACATTATATATGATACCATATTTTATGAGATTTTTCAAGACTTTTCCGTAACTTTTAATATTCCTCTGCGACTTTTGATTATATCATTGACAATTCAATGAAATTAGGTTATAATAACTTAAGAACTCTCAACACACTCTCAGGAGGACAGTTTTATGTTCAAAAAACTATTATCCACACTCATCTGCCCAATAATGCTCCTTCCGATCTTCTCATCTGCCATACCCGCGCACGCTGAGTCAAGCACCCCCATCGTCGGAAAATGGATCTGGGGAAGCACCATTGCCGATCTTGGCGCTGACGGCGCTGAAATAATGATGGAAAGGTGTGCCTCGGAGGGCATCACCGACGTTTATCTGCTTGTAAAGGGTACGGGCGGCAAGCTTGGTTATCTCAGAACGCAATATACCGATATTCTCGCGCGAGCCAACCGCGACGTCCTGCAAGAAACCATAGATACCGCGCACAAAAGAGGCATCCGAGTTCACGCATGGATATGCGTCGTACAGGACGAAACATATAAAAGCAATCACAGCAACGCAGGAATGTGGCATTACATACGCGAGCGCGACAACAGCTTCATCACCCCCTACGACGAGGGCTACCGCGAGTATGTCGGCAACGTGGCAAAGGAGCTTGCGCGATATGATATTGACGGCTTGCACTTCGACTACATCCGCTACAACCACAACGCCAACGGCTGGAGTGAGAAGGATCTCGAAAACCTTGCCGCAATGGGCGCAAACATTGAGCGTGTAAAAGAGCTTGTGGAGACCACCTGGGGCTACCACGGCAGAAAAGCCGATTCGGATTACATCTTCAACGCATACAGAAACAACGACCCCGATGCCGTTATCATCGCACAATACCGCAGAAATAACGTCAAAGAGCTCGCAAAGCACATAATTGACGAGGCAAGATCGGTCAACCCCAACCTCATATTCAGCGCCGCAACCATGCCAGAGGGCGCATACGAAAAGGCATACTCCGATCTGCATTACGGTCAGAACTACGATGACGCCGCCGAGCTTTACGACTACATTTGCCCCATGGCTTATTCCACGAATTACGGAAAACCCGATGACTGGGTGACCACAATCGCAAAGAATTCGATAGACAAGGGCAACCGTGTCGTTATGGGAATTCAGGTCTTCGACGCCGCCACCTCTACCCGCATCATGGCGGAAATGGAAAACATTCGCAAGCTTATGAATGACTCAAAATACGGCAGCGGAATGCTCGGAACGGTATTTTTCCGCTCGGGTACCTTTGAATACGCCAAGGCAACATACGACGCGGAAAACAAGATAATCACCGTAAAACTTGAAAACACGGGCACGTCCGCTTACACCAAAGTTCGCATTGACGTCAAAAACGGGATCAAATTCACAGAGGCAGGAATCGGAAGCGGCATTAACAAAAATGCCAAATCCACGCTGCCTTCAAGCGGATCAAACGCCACCTTCAGCGGAACCAATTTGCTCGGCGCGGGCAAAAGCGGATATCTGTATTTGAAATACGAAGGCGAGATAGATCCCTCAAAGCTCCCCGTACTTGTCCGTATATACACCTCAAGCGGCGAACTGCGCGTATATACCGTGGTCTGCGACACGAATGCCTCCAACGCCGAAATGGGTGAACCAAAGTTTCCCGAACCCGAAGTAACAACACCCGAAACTACCGTAAGCGAGGAAACCACAGCCGAATCGATCCCCGACACAACTCCCATAGAACAAACAGTTCCTTTCGATCAAACAGAAGAAAAATCCTCTTCCCTCCTGCCGATAGCCATAGGCGCTGCCGCAGCAGCCGCAATATGCGCGATTGCGTTCATTTTCTCAAAACAGAAAAGAAAATAAACAACACCATCCCTCCCGCATCCCCTCTCCCCGCGAAGCGGGATTTCATCGCACAGCGATTTCATCCACGAAGTGAATTTCACCCGCCAAAGGCGGATTTAACCGAAAAAAGCGTATTGCTTTTCGCAATACGCTTTTTTCTAAACCCCCGCCGAGCCGTGTAACCGCCGCCTCGGAACCCTGCCAAGCAAGGTGGGTGCCTATCATTGGCCTCACTGCTCCCAACGTCCCGTGCAATCGTCGAGACAAGTCGATCGAGGAATGCGCGGGGAGGTCTGCAAAACAGCCGCCGAATCTATTTCAGCTCCCTATAAAATAACGTCGGTTCCACTAATACGGTTAAGCACAAACTAAGCAGGAGAATAAATACTTATTATTCTGCGTCGTAGTCGTATTCCGCGCTGAATGCGTCATCAAAAACGCCCGCGATACGCTCAAACTCCGCGTCGTCCTCAATGTCAACGAGCTCCTCGTTGCCGTCAGCGTCCTTAACGCTCTTGAGGATGATGTACTCCTCGAAGCCGCCGTCTTCATCGGCGCTGCCTTCGGGAATGAGGGCAAAATACTGCACGCCCTTGTCAACGTAGCCGCCGATCAGCTCAAAGCGGACTTCGTTATCATTTTCATCGAGAAGGGTTACGATCTCAACTTCGCCTTCGTCGATTCCGAGAGGGATATTCTTATCAGTCATGGTTGTCACCTGTCCTTAATCTTTCTATATATATTGTATACGATATTCCCCGATTTGTCAATGGGAATTTTTAGATTTTTCAAAAAATTTTATTCGCTGAGATCAAGCACGCTTGAAAGTATGTAATTTGAAACGAACATACCCATCGAGGTGAAACGGTATCCTCTCTCGTCCTTCTCGACGAAACCGTCATCTACGAATTCATCAAGGCGCACGCCGTATTTTTCGGCAAAGGATGTGTTGAATCTTCTCTCGAAATCCTCGATAACGATACCGTCCGCAAGACGCATTCCAAGCATGATGTATTCTTCCATACACTCTGCGGAATCGATCTTTTCCGAGGTTGCAACGATGTTGATGTCGGTACCGATGATCTCAAGACCGTCGATGTAATCGCGTACCACGCGAGTGGTCGAAAAACGCTCGTCCTCAAAATATGAGTGCGCACCCGCGCCGAGTCCGAGATAGTCGTCGCAATGCCAATACTTGAGATTGTGCAGCGATGCCGCACCGTCGCGACAGAAATTCGAGATCTCGTATCTTTCATATCCGCGCGCGGCAAGATAATCGACCGCGTGGGTATACATCGAAAATTCTGCCTCCTCTCCGGGGAGAGCGAGCTTGTCGCGCATTGCGGCAAAGGGAGTGCTTTCCTCGATCTTGAGCGCGTAGAGCGAGATATGCTCGGGTCCGAGCGATGTGATCGCGGTCAGAGTTTCAATGAAGCTCTGCTCGGTCTGCTCGGGAATTCCGTACATCAGATCGACGCTGATATTGTCAAATCCCGCCTCGCGCGCATCGTTGTAACACTTGACGAACTGCTCGTAGGTGTGGATCCTTCCAAGCGCCTTCAGCTCGCCCGCCTGAGCGCTCTGGCAACCGATAGAAAGACGGTTTGCGCCAAGACGCCGAAGCTTTTTCAGATAATCAAGATCAGCCGTTGCGGGGTTGCATTCAACCGTGAATTCGGCATATTTATCGACCTTGAAATTGGCATAGATCGCGTCAATGATGCGCGAGATGCGCTTGATATCAAGGTATGTGGGAGTTCCGCCGCCGATGTAGACCGAATCGATCGTATAATTGCGGCAACGCGAGCTCCAGTCCTCCATCTGCAGGATCAGCGCGTCTGTGTAGTGCTCAACCACGCCCTTGTTGTTGGGAACAAAGGAGCAGAAGTCGCAGTAATCGCACTTGCTCTTGCAAAAAGGAATGTGTATGTAAAGCCCCAGGGGCTTGCGATTTTTCTTTCCGAACATTTAGTTACTCCTGTAATAATTATAAACGCAGTTTTACAAATGGTTAATTATCGTCTCCGAGCTTAAGCACAGCCATAAAGGCTTCGGGCGAAACCTGAACCGAGCCGAGCTTACGCATCTTCTTTTTACCTTCCTTCTGCTTCTCGAGCAGCTTCTTCTTACGGGTAATGTCACCGCCGTAGCACTTTGCAAGAACGTCCTTGCGGAGCGCCTTGACAGTCTCACGCGCTATAATACGCGATCCGATAGCCGCCTGAATCGGTATCTCGAAGAGCTGACGCGGGATGTTTTCCTTGAGTCTTTCCGCGATCTTACGCGCTCTTGCGTAAGCCTTTTCCTCGTGAACGATGAAGGAGAGGGCGTCGACCTGCTCGGCGTTGAGAAGAATATCAAGCCTGCAGAGCTTGGATGCGCGGTATTCGTACATTTCGTAGTCGAGCGAAGCATATCCTCTCGAACGCGACTTGAGTGCGTCGAAGAAGTTATAGATGATCTCGTTGAGCGGAAGCTCATAGTGAAGCTCGACGCGGATGTTGTCGAGGTATTTCATATCCTTGAAGATACCGCGGCGATCCTGACAGAGATCCATCAGCGCGCCGACGTATTCCTGCGGGGTGATGATGCTTGCCTTGACGATCGGCTCGTAAGCCACCTCGATCTCGTCGGGTTGAGGATAATCGGTGGGGTTATCGATGCGAACAAGCTCGCCGTCCTTGGTCTTGACTTCGTAAATAACGCTGGGCGCAGTGGTGATGAGATCCAGATTGAACTCGCGCTCGAGTCGCTCCTCGATGATCTCCATGTGGAGCAGACCAAGGAATCCGCAACGGAATCCGAAGCCGAGAGCCGTCGATGTCTCGGGCTCGAAGGTGAGCGCCGCATCGTTGAGCTGGAGCTTGAGAAGTGCCTCGCGAAGGTCCTCGTAGCGTGCGCCGTCCTCGGGATAGATACCCGCGAAAACCATGGGCTGAACCGCCTTAAATCCGGGCAGAGCCTTGGCTGCCGGGGCATCGGCAAGAGTCACCGTGTCGCCGACACGCGTGTCCGAAATATTCTTTATTGATGCCGTGAGGTATCCGACCTCGCCGACAGAAAGCTCATCGCGCGGCTTGAGACCGAAAGCCTCCATCGAGCCGACTGCGGTGACCTCGAAGATCGCGCCCGTGCTCATAAGCTTGATGCGGTCGCCCGTGCGGAGAGTGCCGTCGATGATACGGATATATACGACGACTCCGAGATAGGAATCGTAATATGAAGTCGGAGGCCAAGCGGTCTTAGGAAGACAAGA
>JAZSOQ010000119.1:0-13574 GCA_045537015.1 Eubacteriales bacterium | reverse complement strand
GTACTTCGCAGAGACCGACGAGACCGTTAACCTCCGCACCAAGGCTGCTCTCGCAGCAGGCATGAAGGTCATCCTCTGCCTCGGTGAGGTTAAGGAAGAGAGACTTGCAGGCATCACCGACGAAGTAGTTGGTATGCAGACCAAGCTCGACCTCGCAGGCATCACCGCTGAGGAGCTGGGGAACGTTATCATCGCATACGAGCCCGTTTGGGCAATCGGCACCGGCCTCACCGCTACTCCCGAGCAGGCACAGGAGACTTGCGCAGTTATCCGTAAGGTAGTTGCAGGCCTCTACGGCGAGGAAGTTGCAGAGGGCGTAACCATCCAGTACGGCGGATCCATGAACGACGCTAACGCTGCAGAGCTTCTTGCAAAGCCCGACGTTGACGGCGGTCTCATCGGCGGCGCATCCCTCGTCCCCCAGAAGTTCGCTGCTATCGTTAATGCTGCGCAGTAATTTTGCTTCGCAAAATTAAGTGAACAGTGGTTAGTGGACAGTGGACAGAAAGTTGCGAATGATAATTTAATTTGGATATTTGCATTCCATTGTACCGACTAATAATTTTATAAACAAAAAACTCGGATATTAAGAAGTTTGCGCTTCATAATATCCGAGTTTTTCTTATTATAGCTTTGTAATGAACGGTGTTTTAATAGTACAGTATAAAATTATTTGCCCGCAACTTTCTGTCCACTGTCCACTAATCACTGTTCACTAACAAGGCGGATGCTCTCAATAACAACGCTCTCGCGCGGAACGTCTGCCATGTAGAAGCCGAGGGTGCCGGTTTTTACCGAGGCGATCTTGTTGACGACCTCGATACCCTCGATGACCCTGCCGAAGCCTGCGTACTGCGCGTCGAGGTGGGGGGAATCCTTGTGCATAATGAAGAACTGCGAGGATGCCGAGTCGGGATCGGAGGTGCGAGCCATCGAGAGAACGCCAGCGGTGTGCTTCAGATCGTTCTGAACCCAGCCGTTAGCCGCGAACTCGCCCTTAATGGAGGGAGCTTCCTTGTGCTCGAACTGCGCGTTGTAGCCGCCGCCCTGGATCATAAAGCCCTTGATTACGCGGTGGAAGATGAGCCCATCGAAGAACTTTTCTTCGATCAGCTTCAAGAAGTTTTCAACAGTCTTGGGCGCGAGCTTAGGGTAAAGCTCAGCCTTCATGGTGCCGAAATTGGTTACTTTGATTTCGATAATAGGATTTGCCATGATTTTTATTTCCTTTTTGGTTTTATTTAGTACAGATTCTTCTGTTGGCCCGGCTTCGCCGAGGTCCTTCGACTCCGCTGTGCTCCGCTCAGGATGACAGCGTAGTGTATTGTAGTAGTAAAATTACATTTAATATCTCGTAATGAATTTTTGTTCGTTTACAGCTAAAAATGATTTTACGAGCAGCAAATATATTTATCAACAAAAATAATATTACGCTGTCATCCTGAGCGGAGCGCAGCGGAGTCGAAGGACCTCGGCGAAGCCGGGCAAATAACGGTGTTTGCTGTGAATGATAACAAGTGATATTTATTTAATTGAAAATTTTCGAACGCAGTGAGGAAATTCACCTCAACTTTTCACTTTACACTTTTCACTTTTCACTACCGCAGTTCGGGGAACCCAATATCCAAGAGCTCGTTCATCCTCCGCGTGTCGCCATCAAGATACAACTGCCCAAACAAGGTCTCCAACCCCGTTGCGCGGCGGTATTCGCTGACGGATGCGCTTTTGGGCGTATTCTTGCCGTGGCCGAGGTTGCGTCCGCGCTTGTAGGTCGCCTCTTCCGATTCGGTCAGATGCGGGAGCATTCGCTCGAGGGCTTCGCTTTGCGCCGTTGCTTTGACGTATGCAAGAGAAGCATCGTTCAGCCTTTTCGATGAGCAAAGCCCCGAGCGGACGAGGCGCTCACGGATGAGCACCTCCATTGCCGCGTCGCCGAGGTAGGCGAGAGCTTCGACCGCGATCACGCCTCCCGACTCACTCAAGGGAGCCTCCCATACGCTCGATCGCCTGAATGATCGTGTTTCCGATGCCCTCTGCCATCAGATAGTAGCCCACGTCGTTCGGATGAACGCCGTCGATCACGAAATCGCTCTCGCCGTCCATTCCAAGGAAGAAGGACTCGCCGTCGATGTAGTAAACGTTCTTGTCACCCGCGTCGAGAGCCGCGCGGTAGGTATCGATGATGACCTTCTTTCGCTCCTCAACCTTCGAGGGGTTGGTTGCCGCGTTCGGGCGGCTGATGAGGATGATCGGAATATCGGGGTGCGCCGCGCGCATAATGTCAAATCCGCGCTTGTGGGTTTCGGCAAGATACTCGGGGTTGGGCGCGTTGTGGTCGTAGTCGTAAACAAAGAGGCTCATTTCAAGCGACGCAAGGTAGTTCATGATCGGAAGCTCCGCCTTTGCGTTGCCCGAGAAGCCGAGGTTTACAACGTCCATATCGAGCTTGCGGCTGATGATGTTCGAATATGCAAGTCCGGGGCGGCTGGCACCGGTGCCGTGAACGATCGAGGAGCCGTAGATGATGATCGGCTTTTTGTTCTTGTAGGGCTTGCCCGCGCCGAGCTGCGAGTCTTCCTGCAGACCGACGTAAAACTCGGAAACTACCGAATGGAGCGGGAAGTTGATGGTGAAATATCTCATCTTGCGGCTGCCGAAGCGGATGATCTGCTCGTAGCCGTCCTCCATCTTGTAGGGAGGCATGAACGCCTTGACGAAGCGGCTGCCGGTGGGGGTGTCCTCGTAGAGGTCAAATCCGCCCGACATAAGCAGGGTCATGTGCGAGTTTCTTGCGATGACGGGCATCTTGGTCTTGATGAGGATGTAGCCCGAGTCGGTCGAAAAACGAACGCGGACGCCCGCGGTCTCCTTTGCGAGCTTATTGACGCCCGCGCTGGTCGCCTCGGCTACTGCCTTGGGCAGACGGCGGTAGATCTCGTCCTGCTCGCCATAGAGATTGTAAAGCTCGAAGGGCGCGTTTCTTACGTTGTGGAATTTAACGTCCTCGGTGTCGGGGAAAACTGTTTCAACTATCAAGTTTTTATCTACTTCAACATAAGCTTCTTTTTTGATGTCACTCATTTTTCTCTCTCCTTTTAGTTTCCGATGACTTTCTTGGGGTATGCCTCGGGATAGAAGGTGTCCATATCGACTGCCTTTGCTTCGATGCCAAGCTCGCGCGAGATACACTCGATTACCTTGCCGCCGACGCGCTCGATGCCCGCGGGGGTGGAATAGTGAGTCATGTCGCTGTGGCATTCCTCGGGAGCGGTCGCTGTGACGGCATAAAGGTCGTCAATGACGGTGTCGGTGCCCTCGAGTGCCTTGATCGCGGCGGCGTTGAAAGCCTCGATGGTCGCGTTGTGACGCTTGAAAACGGGGCCGAACTTTTCTTCCTGAACTGCGGTGCTGGTTGCAAAAACTATCTTCGCCTTCGGGAAAAGCAGACGCAGACGCTTGTCAATGCGCGCGATCTGAACGGCGTACTGATCGACGGGGGTCACGGGCTCGTCGCCGAGGATCTCGGGAACGTCCCAAAGTCCCGCGTTCCAATGCACGAGATCGGCATCCTCGGGCCATTCGCCCTTCTTCTTCCATTCGTGAACGAAACGGAGTATATATGTAGCAAAACGGCAGTTATCGGTGGGGTAATAGAGCTCCGCGACGTCGGAGAACGCCTCCTTGACGTATTTGTCATAGCCCATACGGATCGAGTCGCCGATAAGAATGATCTTTTTCATATCCTTGCCTCCTTAAATACGGCTGCGAAGAACGCGGGCGAGCATCTGACCGATCGATTCCGCCATCTTCATCATGCCGATGTCGTTGGGATGCGAGCCGTCGGTGGAGCACTCTTCCTTGTGATAGCCGCGGTAAAGTCCCTGGCCGTCGATGTAGAAGACGTTCTTGTCGCCCTCCTCGCGAGCGCGGTAGAAGGTGTCCTCAATTACACGGCGGCGCGCCACGCTTGCCTCAAAGCCGTTGTCAAAGTCGGGCTTGGAAACGAAGATTATGGGGAGCTTCGGGTGTTTTTCGCGGATAGTTTTATAGAAATTGTAGTGAGTTGCCTCGAGGTGCTCGGCTGTCGGCGCGTTGTGGTCGTAGTCGCAGACGAACGCGGTCATAGGCAGGGATGCGATGTAGTCCGCCATCGACTGCTCGCCCTTCGCGTTGCCCGAGAAACCGAGGTTGACGAAGTCGATCTCGTTGCGGCGGCAGATTATCGACTGATAAGCGATACCGGGGCGGCTTGCGCAGGCGCCCTGTGTGATCGAGGAGCCATAGTAAACGATGGGGGCGAGGTCGCGGTATTTTGCGCCCGAACCGATCGTTGCACCCTCGTCGATACCGATCTCAAGCTCGGAAACGGGGCTGTAAAGCGGGAAATTGATCGTGTAACAGCGCATCTGACCGCCAAGGACTGCCTTTTTCGAGGTGTAGCCGACGGTATCGGTCATCTGGCAGCGGAAGGTGCAGACGTAGTGATGCGAATTTTCGAAATCCTCATACATATCGAACGCCGCCGCGCCCGTCATGGGCATGTGGTCATATTTGGTCATATAGGGCATTTTGGTGCGGATAGCAATGCGCTTCGAGTCGGTCGAGAAACGGACTCTTCCGCCGCAGGTGTGAGATGCATTGCGCGCGGTGCCGGGATTGGTCGCCTCCGCAACCTCCTTCGGCAGACGGCGATAGGTGTCGCCCTCAATGCCCGCAAAGCCGTAAAGATCAAGTTTCGCGGCATCATACCAGACAAACCCCTCCGCATCGGCGGAAACGATCATATTCTTGTCAAGTTCTTTCGGAATGTTACTCATTTTGACGTACCTTTCTATGTAAAATATTTATTTTTTGAAGTGGAATTTCATACGTATCGGGTGAAATCAGTTTTTCTGTTTGATATTTGGTGCTATAATGTCCTCCTCATTCACCGCTCCTCGCGGTCCCCCTTCTCCGCTGGAGAAGGCTGGAGGGTGCGTTCAAACTTCTTCAATATTCAGCGAATATCGTTTATTGCGATAATTTTGTTTAGGTAAATTGGAATATTTTTATCAAATTATTTTGCACTCGTAATGGAGTTTTCAGCAAACTTTTTCAATAAAATATTCCAATTTGATATGTAAAATTATATTGCAAAATCATCTTCGCTGAATAGTTAGCGGTTATCGCCTTACCCTCAAGCCTTCTCCAGCGGAGAAGGGGGACCGCGGGGAGCGGTGAATGAGGAGGACGAAGTCTGTACTGCACAAAGGACAAGCGTACAAAAGTTATTTAACGGGTTTCAGATCACCAATACTTAAACCGAGATGCTTCAAAATATCGTTACAAACCGCATCAAAATTCCGATTCACATCAATATTCCTGTATCTCAAAACTTTAATATACAGTTTTTCAAGTTCCGCATCCCTTTCGGTATCTGCAGTTTTATTCGACGGGAGATTATGATAACTTCCGTCAAGTTCAATAACTATTCTTGCGCTTGCAATATAGAAATCGACCACATAATTACCGATATTCTTCTGTCTGTTTACCGTCACGGGCAATCTTTTCAGAAAATCATACCAAAGGTGTTTTTCCTCGGGTGTCATTCTCTTGCGGAGCGCCTGTGCGGTGCCGACAAGCTTTTTGTTGTAATTGTAGATCATTGTTTATCTATCGCCCGGCACATCTCCGCAAACGTAGGATATATCATCCCCGCGCCCATATCGGCGAACTGTTCTGCGGTAGTGGCGCCGGTGCAGACGGCGGCGAAATCGACGCCGGCGTTCTGTGCGGTCTTCATATCCGTCACGCTGTCGCCGACGTAGAGGATGTCATCGAGCGTGATGCCCGTCTTTTCGGATAGGTAAAAGATGCCGTCGGGCTCGGGCTTGTGCTTTTCGACCTCGTCGGGACTGATGACCGAATGCATCAGACCGTCAAGCCCCTTGCGCTCGAGCGGGCGCCAGATCTGATCCGACGACTTCAGCGAGAGCACGGCAAGGGTGATACCCCTTGCGTGGAGTGCGGCAAGTCCGTCTGCGACGCCCGGGTAGAACTCCGTCCGCTCGCACATGATCTCGGCGGAATAGGGGATATATTCATCGTGAAGCTTTTTTGCGTCGGGTGCGCTGCAGCCGGCGTCGAGATAGATCGTTTCGGCGGTCATACCGATGCCGTCGCGCAGGATCTTTCGGTCAAGATCGTAGCCGAAGCGCGCGGCGTTGGTGTAAAGGCATTCCTCAATAAGGGACGCAGTATCCGCTATCGTCAAGTCGAAATCCATTATTACTGCTTTATATTTTTTCATTATTTCTCCTCATACACGAAGCAGTCCATATATCTCAGTTTGAAGAGATTGATCTCGTGCTTGCGGTCGATAAGCGCCTTTTTGTCGGGCGCGGGCGGGGTGCCCTCGCGGATATATCTGTCAAGCTCCGCATAGGTGAAGCCAAGGTTGTCCTCGTCGGTCTTTCCGCAAAGGCCGTCGATGGGGGTCTTATCGACGAGCTCGATGGGAAGCCCGAGGTATCTGCCGATCTGCTTCAGCTCGGTAACGGTAAAGCAGGAGATCGGAGAAAAGTCGCCCGCGCTGTCGCCGTAGCGCGTGGAATAGCCGACCCAGTCCTCGGAGAGGTTGCAGGTGTTTGCCACACGTCCGTTCACCGACTGCGAAACGGCGTAAAGGGTGGTCATTCTGATCCTGGGCGGGATGTTCTGGAGGGATTGAGGAGTCAGATTCTTGCCGAGCGCATTGCCGACAGCCTTGTCCATCGCGTCAGCTGTTTCTTTAATATTAACAACGACGTGCTCGATACCAAGGTGGTTCACAAGCTGATGCGAGCAGGAGATGTCAAACTGCTCGCCGCGGGGCATCAGAACGCCGAAAACGCGGTCCTTGCCAAGGGCTTTGACACAGAGCGCGGCAACTATCGAGGAATCCTTGCCCCCCGAAATACCAACGACGGCGCGGCATCCGGGACCGTTCTTTTCAAACCAATTTTTGATCCACAGGGCACATTCCTCCGTCGCGCGGACGGGATCGAATTTATATTCCTTCATTATTGATCTTCCTTCTTTTTAATAATAAGTTCAGCCACGGGAATGAGCGCGAGCAGGGAGAGCGAGATCATTCCGCCGCATCCGCCTTCTGCGGTGGGCTCGGTGATGGGGTCTGTCACGGGCTCGGTCTCGGGAGCGAGAGTGGTTTCGGGAGCCGAGGTGGTCTCTTCGTTGACTATCTCGGAAGCGAGGATCACGGGGGTTACGACGCTGTATGTAACTCTGCTCGTGATCGTCTTCTTGATCCTGAAGAAGAAGCCCTCTGCGCCCTCGGAAAGGGTGACAACTCCGTCCTCATAAGTACCCGTGCCGCCGATAACGACGAGCTCTGCGGCGGATGTGCCCGATTTGCTTCCGTTATATGCGGTGGCTTCGAGAACGATCTTACCGTCCTCACCGTAATAAGCGTTGAAATCTTCAACTAAAGTGCCCGCCCATTGGGTATAGTTGGTGGTTATTCCGCGGATTCCGCTGACGAAGTATGAGTTGAACTTGTCCTGATCGTTGACCGTCCAGTTCCAAAGGGTGATTCCGCGGACGGCAAGGTCGCTGTAAAGATTGATTCCGAGCGTGCCCGCCGCCTGCGAGGGCGAATATGCGGTGTTGATCGGAATGACGTTCTCGACGACCTGCTTTGCCACGTCAAGGCTGCGGTTTTCGTCAGCCGTGATGTCGCTGGTCAGGAAGTTGACCGAAATATCGGGCGCGGCGGCGCGGATCGAGTTGATCATACCCTTGTTAAAGGCGATGATGACGACCTGGCGCTCCATGCCGTATTCCTTGATGAGCTTTGCAAGGGGCGCGCCCATCTTTGTGTCGCTCGATTTAAGCTCGACGACAAGCACCTCGCCCGTGCCCTTGAATTCTTCGAAATAGTCCTTCAGAAGCGGGATCGGCTCTGCGGGAACTTTTGCATTTGAATCGACCTTGAACTTCTTGATCGTCTCCGCCGTCTGCTCGACGATGTTACCCGAGCCGTTTGTGGTTCTGTCAAGTGTGCCGTCGTGCATAACGACGATGTTGCCGTCGCGCATAAGGTAGATGTCGTTTTCAACCATAGTCGCGCCGAGCTTGAAAGCCTCGACCGAGCCCGCAACCGTGTTTTCCTGCTGTGTGGAGGGATTTCCGCGGTGACCGATGATCTCGGGCGTGCGGACGAGGGTGTTTTTGTCGTAATACTTGGTGAAGCAAGCCTCGGTCGCCTTCACGTCGGGAGTGATCAGACCGAGAACGCCGTTGTTAATCGCGCTGACGGCGGAAATATCACGCTCGGTCACCGCCTGCCAGACGACGAGGTATCTGTCCTGGAGATAGGAAACGTAATTGCGGGTGGCAACCGCCGCGTCAAGGATCGCGCCGCGCGCGCCGCACTCGATGCAGATGCCGCGAAGCTCCTCGTCGGCGTAAGTCTTGCCGGTAGCATCGAGCATTCCGTAGATCATATCGCACTTGACACGCGCCGCATTGATGAGTGCGGGATTGGCGGAGATCACGTAAAGATCGGCAATCGCAAGCGACGACGCATACTTGCCGAGAGCCATCGCCTCCTCCTGCGAGTCAACGCGGTAAGCGGGGATAACTCGCTCGCAAACGCCGAGCTCCTCGAGCTTTGTGAACTTGCCGTCGAGCTTGACGCCGATATCGGAGACATTCATCACGCAATCGAAGATGGCGATCGCGGGGAGAGTGGTTTCGAGAGCTTTGAGCTGTGCCTCGGTCCCCACCTCGGTGATAAGCGCGGGCTCGAGTGCGATGTTCGACTCGGGGTCACGCGTGTCACGCAGGGTGATGGGCTTTTCAAATATCTGTGTGCCCGGGTTGACGGTAATCTTGATCCAATCGACGGTCATACGCGCGCCGCGAACCTGCAAGCCCATCGAGCCCGCGTTGTAGGGGGTATTGTTTTCGGTGAGATATGTCTTGCCGTTGACTGTGCTGGTGCTCTTGCTTCCGCAGAAGTTTGCGGTGACCTCAAAATAATCGCCGCCCTTGATGCCCGAAACACTTGTCTTCTGCGTTACGCTCCAGGCATCCGAAGCGGTGCGCTCCGCGATCTCAAGTCCGTTCGATGCCGAAATATCGTATCTGAAAGCGGTCTGCATGTAGGGGATCTTCTTGCCCGTGGGATCCTGCAGACGGAATATGAGCGCGCCGAAGCGGGAATTTGCCGTCTGCTTTGTGATCTTCACGCGCGCGGAGTAGATCGCGTCGCCGAAAGCATCGAGGTAGGAAGGCAGAAGCACACGCATGTGGTTCGAGCCGTCGTTCGAGGTGTCGAGATAGAGTGCGCCCTCCGCCTCATCGTAGCCGAAAGTGGTGCCCGAGGGCTGCTGGATGACGCGGAACTGCGAAAGATCGGGGGAAACGGAATAATCGTTCTCATAAAGAACGTATTCGCTCTCATTCGCGTTCTTTGCAACGACATAGACGGTCTTCGTCTTGCCGTTCGCGGTAACCGTCAGCGGGTAAACGCCCTTTTCTGTGGGAGTGAAGGAAGCGATCGCCTTGTCGCCGTCCTTCCAGGTGAGCTGAGCCGCGGGAACGCAATCCGTGCCCGACTCAAACTGGACCGCGACTTTCGTCAGATCGACCGCCTTGCCCGCATCGGTACATATCGCGGGGCTCGAATATCCGACATTGACTTCCTCTGCCGCCGAAACGGGCATTGCCGAAAGGAGCATCGGACAGAGCATAAGTACTGCTAAAACTGCTGCAAAAATTCTTTTCATGGGTGCCTCCGGGGAAAAAAGTGAAGAGTGAAGAGTGAAAAGTGAAGAGTGAAGGTAAATTTTCTCGCGCTGCTCGAAAATTTTCCACAACTCTGCATTCTGCACTTTGCACTTATAATATAAACTTGTTTATATTATATAACATTTCTTCCTCTCAGTCAACGAAAATTTCAAAAAAAGCATTGATTTTCCTTCAAATATGTGATAATATATAATCAGATAATTATGTTCTAACATAAAGGAGCAAGACAATGAAAAATTATGACGTTATAATCATCGGTGCCGGACCCGGCGGTATTTTTACGGCTTATGAGCTCCACAAGCTCGCGCCCGAGAAGAAGGTTGCAGTTCTTGAAACGGGCGCGCCACTTGCGGAGCGCAAGTGCCCCATCGACGGCAAGAAGATAAAGGCCTGCATCGGATGCAAGTCCTGCGCCATTATGAACGGCTTTGGCGGCGCGGGCGCGTTTTCGGACGGTAAATACAACATAACCACAGAATTCGGCGGCACTCTGCACGAATACATCGGCAAGGAAGAAGCTATCGACCTGATGAACTATGTCGATACCATCAACCTCTCGCACGGCGGCGAGGGCACAAAGCTCTATTCCACCGCCAACACCAGCCTCAAAACCAAGTGTCTGCAGAACGGTCTGCACCTGCTTGACGCATCCGTCCGCCACCTCGGCACGGACATCAACTACATCGTGCTCGAAAATCTCTACAACGAGCTCTCGCCCACGGTCGATTTCTATTTCCGCACCCCCGCAGTCGATGTTGAAAAGCTCGAGGGCGGCTATCGCGTGAACACAAAGGACGAAACCTTCGAGGCACCCATCTGCATCATCTCGGCGGGCCGCCCGGGAAGCAAGTGGATGGAGAAGGTCTGCACCGACCTTGCGATCCCCACAAAGTCGAACCGTGTTGACATCGGCGTTCGCGTTGAGCTCCCATACGAGATCTTCGCGCACCTGACCGACGAGCTTTACGAATCGAAGATCGTTTACAGAACCGAAAAATTCCGCGACCTTGTCCGCACCTTCTGCATGAACCCGCGCGGCGCGGTCGTAAACGAGAACACCAACGGAATCGTCACCGTAAACGGCCACAGCTACGAGGACCCCGCGAAGCACACGGGCAACACCAACTTCGCCCTTCTCGTTTCAAAGCACTTCTCGCACCCCTTCAAGGACTCGAATGGCTACGGCGAGAGCATCGCGCGCCTTTCGAATATGCTCGGCGGTGGCGTTATGGTTCAGCGCTTCGGCGACCTCATCCGCGGTCAGCGCTCGAACGAAAAGCGAATGTCGGACTCCTTCGTCCGTCCCACCCTCCAGGCAACCCCCGGCGACCTCTCGCTGGTCATCCCCAAGCGAATCCTTGACGGCATCATCGAGATGATCTACGCCCTCGACAAGATCGCCCCCGGCACCGCCAACGATGACACCCTCCTTTACGGCGTTGAGGTCAAGTTCTACAATATGGAAGTCGACACCGACAGCCACCTTCAGACCTGCCACGAAAACCTCTTCGTAATCGGCGACTGCGGCGGCACGACCCATTCGCTCTCGCAGGCGTCGGCATCCGGTGTGTGTGTTGCACGATATATAGCATCGAATAATATTTAAGCTTTCTGTATGTAATAAGGCGTACGGATGCAGTGAAAAGTGAAGAGTGAAAAGTGAAAAGTTGTGGAAGTTTTTCTCGCTTAGCTCGAAAAACATTAGCCTGATAATTGAATTTCACTTTTATAATCATTCATTTTGCTGCAGTGTATAACAAATAAAAATAAATCTCGGGATTTAATGAAGCTACATTAAATCCCGAGATTTTTTATTTGCAAGGTAAGGGGGTATTACCAAACGGTGTATTATCAAAGTTGAATAAAATTATAATGCTAATCAATTTTCGAGCCAAGCGAGAAAATTTACCATAACTTTTCACTTTTCACTCCTCACTTTTCACTACGTCAGTTCCTCTGCTCCTTCTCCGCATCTATCGCGATGACGAGTGCAAGCGCGGGGAGGGCGTCGGATCTGTCGCGGACGTCGATGACGTATGTGTCCGTCCACTTGAAAAGCTCCTTCGAGATGACCGCCTTGCAGTTGCCGCTCTGGTCGTAGATCGAGTAATCCCACTCGAACCAGTCGCCTTCAACGTCCCAGCCCATATAGTCGATGGTGAATCGGGGCGTGAAGAAGGAAAATTCCTTGCGGACGCTGCCGACGCAGTCCTCGCCTATGTAGACCTCGTAGGTCGGGAACCAGGAAAACAGCCTTTGCCGGATCGTGGCGACCTCTTTGTCGTTCGCGTCAAAGATCTTGAGGCACTTGCCCCAGGACATCTGACCCTTGACGGTGAAGACGGTGTCGCCCGCCTCGTCGTAAACGTCGTAGCTGTCAAACCACGAAAAGGCTCTTTGCTTGAACAAAAGCTTCATTTTTATACCCTCTTGGTCTCGCCGGGAGCAATGGAGCCGATCTCTCCGTTATAGAAATAGTAAAGCGTGCGCGCGGTGGGGTTGGTGACGATCGAGCCGTCGACCGAGTAGATAAGGCTCTCGAAATCCTTGATATACTCGAAGATCTCGATATTGGTGGCATACCAGATGTCATCTCTGCCGCCCATAAATTCGGCAAATTCTTCGATGACGTTCCAGTTGTCGTCGCCCTCGAATTCATAAGTGTGACCCCAGACGTAGAAAAGCTTCGCGCCGTCCTTTGTGACCTTCATATCCGCGAATTTGCGCGCGTAGTCCATCAGCTTCGGGTCGGTGTGCTTGCAGGTTGCGGGCAGACGGAGCCAGTCCTTCGGGATATTGAAGCTGCCCGTAACGGCTGTGGTGCGGGCGTAGAGGATGCCGCAAGCCTTGAGGACGTCAACCACGGTGTCGTTGTGGGTTCCGTAGGGATAAGCCATACCGCGGATGATCTTGCCGAAGAGAGCTTCGAGGTTTTCGCGGTCCTTGACGATCTCGTAAGCGATGCGCTCAGGGGGCATCTGCTCGAGGTGCGGGTGAGTCAGCGCGTGAACGGCGACTTCGTGTTCACCCTTGGAATAGAGTTCCTTGACCATCTTTTCTGTCATCGGGCGGTGGATGGTGCCGGGAGCGTAGACCTTGCCCTCGGGCGCGAATCTGCCCGAATTGAGGTTGAATGTGCCCTTAAGGCCGTTTTTGTCAAGAATTTCGATGAACTTGATGTCCTGATCAACGCCGTCGTCGTAGCTGAACGTAAGCGCCTTAGCGACGCCACCGGGATAACGCATGAATAACTGTGCCATAATTTGACCTCCGAGTGTATTTATGATTTGTAAAAATTTTTTGTGCGGATAAGATACAATAATGCAAAATGCAAAATGCAGAATGCAAAATTAAGGTAATTTTCGATTCGCGAAAATATTTTATTGGAATTGTTAAGTGCGAGGTGTTTTGATTGATTTTTATGCAATTATATTACGGGTTTGTAGGGGAAAGTGTTCTATTGTATTAAAATGGCTATGGGTGTGTTTGTCGTTCGTGCAGTACAGACGGTGTTCTCCTCATTCACCGCTCCTCGCGGTCCCCTTTCCCCGCTGGGGAACGCTGATGGCTTGGTACTAATCGCTAAATGTTCAGCGAAGATGATTTAGCAATATAATTTTGCATATCAAAGTGGAATATTTTATTGAAAAAGTTTTCAGAAACTCCAATACGAGTGCGTAATTATTTTAATAAAAATATTCCAATCTGCCCAAACAAAATTATAGCAATATCCGATGTTCGCTGAAAAGCTAAAAGTTGTCGACCAAACTATCAGCCTTCCC
>JAZSOQ010000010.1:0-23024 GCA_045537015.1 Eubacteriales bacterium | reverse complement strand
TGGAAAGTCATTTCCGCAGGTATTGGTGTTTCTTTATGTATTGAGATTTTACAGCTTCCCTTTTATGACAGAGTATCCGATATTGATGATTTGTTATTAAATTCGTTAGGTTTCATCATTGGGTATCTGCTGTATCTTCTTGCGAAGCAGGTAAGTGAAAAAATGCGAAGAATTAAGTAAATTCCAATTTGTCGAACAGATTAAATACGACCCCGACAGACATTGAAATCTGTCGGGGTTATCTATTTGTTTTCTGCATATCAAATCTTGTGCCAACGGACCGTCGAGGACGCCGGTTCCTACAAGGAGAACGGTAACATCCTTATGAGAACCAGCCTTTCGGCGGTGATTTTTTACTAACTTGCCTATGCAAAGTAGAAAAATACTACGTTCCGTAGAATCAAATCAATGTTGCGGTTATTGATTTATTCATTGTAATCTGTTATAATATGTTCAGACGCGTCGGAAACATATAATATGGAGGCTCAATAATGGAATTAATTATTGGAAAAAAGCTTAAAAATTTACGCAGAAGCAAGGATCTAACTCAGGAAGAGGTAGCGTCACATTTGGGTATCTCTTTCCAAGCAATAAGCAAATGGGAGCGCGGGGAAGGGTATCCCGATATTACTATGCTACCGATTTTGGCAAATTATTTTCATGTTACCGTTGATGAACTGATCGGTATGGATGAAATCGCTTTGTCACAAAAGCTTGACGAGATCAATCAAGCCTGGCAGGAAAACAGGGCGGCGGGAAAGCACAAGGAAAATGTTGCGCTGATGCGAGAGGCACTGAAATCGTATCCGAATAACGCGCTGCTTCTCATTCAGTTATCGGCGTCGCTCGAGCGGCTTGACGGTACTGATTCGGAAAAGAGAGCGTATCTTAAGGAATCCATTGCGGTTCAAGAACAGATTTTGACGTATTGCGATGATTCGTATGTCAGGGGCGCAGCACTTTTCAATATTTCCGATGCGTATTACAGATACGGCGATTATGAAAAAGCGCTCGAATATGCAAACAAATTGCCTAATTTGTATAAAACGCGAGAAACGGCATTGGTGCGTATACTTAAGGATGATGACGAGAAGAACAAAGCTGCAAGAGCCGCGCTCGAACCGCTGGCATGGCTGATCTCATATCATCTCAATGCTATTGCCGAGACCGAAAATGATCCGGGGTACAAAGAAAAGGCGGAAAGAATACGCGATATATTATTTGATAAAGACACATAAGGACATAATTGAGCAACCTTGTTGTTTGCAAAAACATTTTATAATTTTTTCAAAACCCCTTGACTCTCCCCTTAGGTGTAATGATAAAATGTATTTGCAGGGCAGAAATAGCGCTGTTTCGGGCCTGCGAAATACTATTTTGAAAGGTAAAAACTATGTATAAGATCGGTGAATTATCAAAGCTTTGCAATATTTCGGTAAAGACGCTGCGGTATTATGACTCGGTTGGTCTGCTCATTCCGGACGAGATAGACAAATTCACGGGATACCGCTACTATTCCGCCGCGAAGCTTTCGGAGCTTTATCGCATTATAGCGCTCAAGGAGCTCGGATTTTCGCTTGAGGACATCAAAAAGCAGATCGCGGCGAAGGAGAGCGCCGATATAGTCGAGTCGCTTGAGGCGAAAATGCGGGAGCTATCGGAGCTTATTGGCAGTACCGAAAAGCAACTGAAGCGGCTTTGCAGCATTCGAGACGATCTGACACAGGGTGAGAGAAAAATGTATAACGTAATTATCAGACAGACCGACGGGATGCGTCTGGCGTTCCTTCGAAAGACTTTTGAGACGAAGAATGATGCGCTTTCAGCGGCGGAAAAGATCGCGTGCGAGCTTCCGAAAGCAATTCTCGGCAAGCGAAAGGTCATAATCAACTACGAGACCGAGCACAGGGAGTCGGATTTCGACCTTGCGGCTTGTGTTGAGATCACGGGAAGCCTGCCGAAGGGTACGGATTACTGCGAAAAGTTGCTGACCTTTGGCGGAAGTGTTGCCTCGCTTGTTTGCCCCGCGGATGAGATTGACGGTGCGTACAAGGAAATGATCCGTCATTTGAACGAAACCAATCACAAGATCTGCGGCGCGTATTATGAAATCTACTACGATGACGGCACGGTAGAGCTCAAGGTGCCCGTATTCGAGCGAGGCAACGGCACGATATTTGAGACTGAGGATATTGATCTTCCTTTCGTTGACGATCCCGAGGTGTGCGGAAAATGGGAAATGATCGACATCGTTCCCACGCGCGAGCATTTTGTTTACGGCAAGCCTAAGTGCGGTCACCGTGCGTGGCTCGATGAGCTATACTTTATTGATGGTGGGCAGAGATATTGGACGCTGGCAGGTTGGACGAAGGGATACCTTTTTACCTATGGTGCAAAACCTCAGCTTACGCTTAAAAACAGATACACGATCGAGGAGGACGGTGGTCATAAGCTCCTTTTCCTTGAGATGAAACATTGGCGTGACGGCGGCGGACTCAGTGAGGGTGTTCCCGAAATTTGGGTTTATGAAAAGGTCGGAGATAAACGCTATGCCTCTAAAGAAGAAATCAGAAGATGCGACAATGTTGACTATCCTTTTATAAATGATAAGAATGTCCTCGGAGTATGGAAGGTAAGAGATTTTTATATCAACATCGATGATTTCGATCACAAGAAGCAAAATTGGCCGGAAAATGATTTTTATGTACAACAGCTGGAATTTAAGAACGACGGAACATTTGTGCAGTCAACAAAGGAACATTCAAACCAACTTACGTGGACAAAGGGCTTGTTACTTTACACAAAAGAAAAAGTAGCCTGTGCATACGAAATCAAGGTGTTTGATGGCATAGAATATTTGATCGTGCAATGGAAGACCGGAGATTATAATTTCGGCGGCGGCAGAATTTATTGGTATGTTTATACCAGATAACTTTATATAATGAATAACATAGCCATACCCGCGAGGGTATGGCTCGGTTATTCCAAGCCGCCTGCGGGGCGCAGTCGGCTTGAAGCACAGAGAGTGTTTCGACCTCTGCGGAGGTCGACTTAAGGCTCTGCCTTAAGAATTCGCGAACTTTTGAAAAAGTTCGATCAAAACTTTTTGCATTTTAATTGAGATGAAAAAATCCGCCCGTGTGGGGGGCGGATTTTACTTTATTCGCAACTTTCTGACCACTGTTCACTGATCACTCATTCCAGCGTAATGCTATCGCAGTTGAGAAAATCGTGCGCTGAAATGAGCGAATTCGTAGGAATTACCTTCTGTGCTCCGCATTTTTTGCAGTAGACGCGCATACCGTCGGCTGTCAGCTCTGCTGCGTAGTCGCCGTCGTAGGGGGCGGTGAGATTGAAGGTGTCTTCGGTCTCTGCGGGTTCCGAGCCCTCGGGGTGGCATTTGCAATAGATCTTACCCTCGGCGTCGAGGTCGTGGATGACGAAGGTGACGATCTCCATTATCTGCGGGTCGGGAAGGGCGGCTTCATCGGCGTCGAGGTCGCGGAAGCTTTCGATGCCGTTTTCTTCAAGCATATCAAGCAGCTCGAGCTCGTTGCGCGCAAGTTCTGCCTTGACGTGATTCTGCTCGCCCATAAAGCAGATGTTGATGCCGGAATAGGGGCAGGGAAGCATGAAGATGTCCTTGCCGTAAAAGAGGCTCGGATTGATATTGAAAACGTGCGGCTTGCCGCAGAAGATGCAGGGAACGCTCAGGCGTACCGAGCCGTCCGAGGCGAGAGTTATGTCAAGCGCGGCATTGTCGCGCGCGGATCTTTCGGTTTCCTCGCTTTTTTTGACCGAAGCGCAGTCGGGGTTGGTGCATTTGAGCCTCACTCTGTCCGCCGACAGCTTAAAAACGTCGACAGCGCTCATGATTCCGCTTCCGCAAGAGGGACAACGGTAAGCGATCGAGGTCGATTTGGGTTCTAAAATCATTTATATGTGTTCCTCCAATATATTTCTTTATAGTATATGTTTTACTTTTTAGTGCTGACATATACAAAAAAGATATCCGCACTGCACCGCGTGCAGTGCGGATAATATGATAAGTAATATTACTTAATGGAGTTAACTACGGATTCCTTAGCGGTGTAGTTGTAGGTCTCAGCATTGGTCTCGACCCACTCGGTGAAGAGGTCGTTAAGAACGCCGTTGTGAGCGGTGTTCTCCCAAGCGAGCTTGCCGTCGCCGATGAAGTACATTACGTGGTAACCGTAAGTGGTCTCAACGATGCCGGTCTCGCCAACGGTGCGTGCCTCGTCGAAGATCCAGTTTTCGAATTCCTCGACCATATCGCCCTTGGAAACGCCCTCGTAAACAACGTTGGAGTCAGCGGTCTTTTCCTCGCCGAGCTTCTCGAAAGCTTCCTTAGTCTTCTCGCCTGCAAGGTAATCTGCAAGGATCTTGTCAGCCTCAGCCTTAGCCTCAGCCTTCTCCTCGTCGGTGATGGTGGTGCCGGACTTGTAGTCGTCGAAGCTTACAAGAATGTGAGCAACGTCCTTGGTTGCGGACTCGTCAAGGTGAGAGGTTGCACTCATGAAGTATACGGTGTAGGTAGACTTCTTGTCGCCCTCGGAGGTAACGGTCTTGGTGTCGCCGACCTTGGTGGTCTCGTCGAAGAGCCAAGTGTCAAGCTCGGTGATCTTATCAGCCTCAGCCTCGGGATCATAGTGGAGGTTGTCCTCGCTTACGATCTCGTCGTATGCGGTCTGTGCATCGTCGCAAAGCTCGTCAAAGATCTCGGAGAGAGCGTTGTTGTATGCATCATCAGCGGACTTCTCGAACTTTACGTCCTCCTCGGTGAGGGACTTGCGAACGAGAGCAAGGAGAGCGTCCTTGTCAGCTGCGAGAACGTCAGCAGCGGGAGCATCGGTGAGAGCTTCCTTCTCGTAGAGCTCGTCGAAGGTCTCTGCGCATACGGTGAGCACGATGTGGTCAGCCGCGGTGGACTTGAACTCGTCAGCGGACTTAACTGCTGCGAGCTTCTCTGCGAGAGCTGCCATGGTTGCTTTTTCTGCCTCATAAGCCTGGGTCTCCTCAACGGTAGCCTCTGCGCCTGCGGGAGTGAGCTCTGCGGTGTAGGTGTAGGAGAGGTAGTCAGCCATGTAGAAGAGGTCAACGTTCTCCTCAACGTACTTGTTGATAGCGTCCTCGGTGATCTCTGTCTCAAGCTTAGCCTCGAGAGCCTCGTAAGCTGCATTCGAGAGGTAGTTGAGCTCGAGGGACTTGCGGATATCGCTTGCGTTTACGCCGTTGCCGTACATAAGCTTGATGTAGGAAGCGGTGCTGTAGAAGTTGGATGCTGCAGCCTCGTCGATGGAAGCCATGTAAGCGTCGATAGCCTCATTATCCTCAGCCGAAAGCTCGATTCCGTTAGCCTTTGCATATTCGCAAAGAACGAGCATCTGCTTAACTTGCTCGAGGGTGCTTTCTGCCATCGAGTCGAAGGAGGAGTTGAGGACGTCCGCGAGGGTGTAGTCAATTCCGTACTGCTGATAGAGAGCAACCATCTGCTGTGCCTGAGAGTAGATGAGGTAGGACATTACGGTACCGTTTACGCTGAAGTTGTCGGTCTTTGCAGCGGTCTTGGTACGAAGTACGATACCGGTGTTTACAATTACCGAAAGAAGGATGCATCCTACAAGGAGGAGCGATACCGCGATAGTTGTGATAGTGGTGATGAGTTTGGTGTTCTTAGGAGTAGCTTCAACTGTGTTCTGAACAGTTTCGAAAGCTCTGTCCTGTCTGCTTCTGTTTCCTTTTCCCATGTTATTAACCTTTCCGGCGCGTCTGACTTGACATAGGGCTGCCCGACGCGCAATTTGTTTTTCCGCCTTGGCGGATTTGATTTTTTAGTTCTCTTTTGTCGAGAAATAGACCAAGCTATATTATACTATTTTTTAGAACGCTATATATTAATAAACCGTAAATTCGCGTGAAATTTTTGCTTAAAGGTCGGTGATGAAGGGTACGATCATCGGATTTCTGCCCGTTTCGCTTGAAAGCATCCTTGAAAGCTCGCGGCGGACGCGCTCCTTCATAGCCTCGAGATTAGGCTTCTTCGAGCGGTCGAGCATATCCGCGATGATCTCCGCCGCGCGCATTTTCGCCTCGTAGAGGAGATCCTCGGAGTCGGGGACGTAGACAAAGCCCTTGGTGATTATCTCGGGCGGGTTGATGACGTATCTTGTTGTCAGATCGACCGAGGCAAAGACGATGAGGATTCCGTCCTCCGCAAGATGGAGTCTGTCGCGAAGCACGGCGCCGCCGACGTCGCCGACGCCATAACCGTCAACGAGCGTTCTGCCCGCGCTGACGGTATCGGTGAATGCCGCGCGGTGGCGGCTGACCGAAAGCACCTGACCGAGGTCTCCGACGAAGACGTTCTCGGGCGGCGTGCCGAGGAAGGTCGCGATATTTCTGTTTGCCGCAAGGTGGCGGTATTCACCGTGGATGGGCATATAGAATTTCGGCTTGACAAGCTGATAGAGCAGCTTGATCTCTTCCGAGGAGGCGTGTCCCGAGGCGTGCAGACCGAGCTGAACCGAGCCCTCAATGACCTTGATGCCGTTGTGGCAAAGCTCGTTGATGATGCGTCCGATCAGCTTTTCGTTGCCGGGAATTGCGCTGGAAGAGAAGATGACGACGTCGTTTACGCCGAGGGTGATGTCGCGGTGGTCGCCGAAAGCCATTCTGTAAAGCGCGGACATCGGCTCTCCCTGGCTTCCCGTCGAGATAACGGTGATGTCGCCGGGGGCATAGCCTTTGGCTTCCGAAATATCAATGATCGCGCCCGCGGGCGGGGCCATATAGCCAAGCTCGATGGCGGCGGACACTACGTTCTGCATACTTCTGCCCGAAAGTGCGATGCGTCTGCCGTGGCGGAGAGAAACGTCGATTATCTGCTGAACGCGGTGAACGTTCGAGGAGAAGGTGGAAATGATGATGCGCTTGCCCTCGTTGGCGGTGAAAATATCCTCAAGCGTGCCGCCGACGCTCTTTTCGGATGGGGTAAAGCCGCCGCGCTCGGAGTTTGTCGATTCGCAGAGCATAAGGGTGACGCCCTTTTTGCCAAGCTCGCCGAAGCGCGCGAGGTCGATCATTTCGCCCTCGATTGGGGAAACATCGATCTTGAAGTCACCCGTGTGGATGATGTATCCGCAGGGGGTGTTGATCGCAAGGGCGCAGGCGTCCGCGATCGAGTGGTTTACGTGGATGAATTCCGCCGCGAAAACGCCGAGCTTTACCGTGTCGCCCGCAGAAACCACGTTGAGCTGGGGCGTGAAGGGCATACGATGCTCTTTGAGCTTGCCCTTGATGATACCGATCGTCAACGCCGTGCCGTATATCGGGATATTGAAATGGCGGAGAAGGTAGGGGATTCCGCCGATGTGGTCCTCGTGTCCATGGGTGAGAAGCACGCCGCGGATCTTCGTGCGGTGTTCTTCAAGGTATGCGAAATTGGGGATGACGAGGTCAACACCGGGCATATCTTCCTCGGGGAAGCCGATTCCGCAGTCGATGATGATGATGTCATCCTCGAACTCGAGTAGGGTCATATTTTTGCCGATCTCGCCAAGACCGCCGAGAGGGATGACCTTTACGTTCTTTTCGTTCTTGCGGGGAGCGGAATTCTTTTGGCTCTTGGGCTTTCTGACGTGAGTTTTTCTTTCGCTCTGCGGCTTTTCTGCCGATTTATTATCGTTTTTGGGCGCAGACTTCTTTTCCTGCTTGGGGGCAGGCTTTTTTGTCTGTTTCTTCTTTGTTTCGGGCGCGGTATTTTCGGGTGCGCCGGGGTTTTGAGTGTTCTTCTGTTTAGGCATATATTCTCCTTTTTGCAAAACGAACCAAGACCTCACCTGAAAACGGGCGAGGCGGGACGTTTTATTCATTATTATTTATAATTATTTATATACACCGCCTTATTTCCTTGGGGCGGTCAACAGCCAAAGTATATTATACTATATTTTGTTTCGTTTGTCAACAATATTATTTCCGCATTAAGCTTTTCAATATGCATTTAAAAGGCAAATTGTAAAAAAATTACTGTAAATATTTAGAAATATCATCAAAATATGTTGACAAGAGTCGAAAGTTGTGGTATAATAAGGATACAAACCACAATATATAGAAATTTGGAGGATTTTAAAAATGAAATCTACCGGAGTAGTACGCCGCATTGACGAGCTTGGCAGAATCGTTCTTCCCATCGAGATCCGCCGCTCGCTTGACATCAACGTAAAAGACCCTGTTGAAATCTTTATTGACAACGAGAGAATCGTTCTTCAGAAATATTCGCCCGCCTGCATTTTCTGCGGAGATGCGGACAATATCGTTTTCTTCAACGGCAAGAGAATCTGCCAGAACTGCCTTGAGGAAATTAAGAACAAGCTTTAATATACATAAAAGGCAAACATGGGGTACGTTTGCCTTTTATAACGGCATCAAAGGAGAATGATTATGAAAAGAATTTTTTGTTTGCTTATTTCGGCAATTATGATCCTCTCGCTCTTTGCCATGCCCGCGGGTGCGGCGGAGAGGAGCGGCGCGGTTTTTGCCGTTGACGAGTTATACCGCACTGCCCAAAGACTTGATAAGCATCCTCATACCTACGAGGCTTGGGTAAAGGTTGCAAAGAATGCGCCCGCTTCCGAGCTTGGAGTTATTGCGGGCAACTATCTGAACGGAAAGAACGCAAGTTACGGTTTCGAGATCCGCAAAAACGGCAACCCCTTCCTGTGGATGGGCTACGGAGGAAGCGGTACCGATCAGCGTTTGTCCTTTGATAAGGTAGACCTTCGCACGGGCGAATGGACACACGTTGCAGTCACCTTTGACTCGACTACCGCTTATTGTTATGTCAACGGCGAGCTCAAGCAGACTCTTTCCGCGAAGCTCCCTGACGTTGATATGACAAGAACCGACGTGCTTTGCATAGGCGGCGACCTCCGCTCCGGCAACGGACGTTGGCTCAAAAACACAGAGCTTTCTTCGGTTGCGCTTTATTCGGATATGAGAACCGCAGACGAGATCAAGGCAGATATGGCGCAGATCGCTCTTGACGACGCAGATATCCTTGCGGCGTACGATTTTTCTGCACGTGATGCAAGCAGTCTTAAGGATATTTCACCGAAGGACAGAGATCTTAACTATAACGGAAAGCTTTTTGTCGGCGGACAGGAGGATACCGAAAAGGGCGGTATGGCATTTACAGCCGAAATGTATAAGCTCGTAAAGAAGATCGAACAACCGATCAACACCGTTGAAGCCACCGTTTATTTCCCGAAGAATTATATCGCAAGTCAGCGCGGAGGCGTTATCATCGGTAACTACGGCAACAATTCCGCTTGCGTGAACTTCGAGATATATTCCAACGGATCGCCCAGATTTTATATTACCGATAAATCGGGAACAGTATATAATTACGTTTTCGATAAAGTGAACGTATTTAACGGTGAGTGGACTCACATTGCCATCGTCCGCGAAAATTCGTCCACTTTGAAATGCTATGTCAACGGCGAGCTTGCGCAGACGATAAGCAAATCCTCCCCCGGTCCAACCACCTCGGATTACCATATCCTCGGCGGCGACCTGCGAAGCGGAAACGAGCTGTATTTCAAAGGAAGACTCAAGAACGTTGCGCTTTATTCGGATGCAAGAACAGCCGATGAGATCAAGGCGGATATGACCGCTCCTGCAAATGACGAACTTATTTGCAGTTACGATTTTGAAGGCTTGAACGCTCCCGCAATTATAACCGACAAGAGCACAAACGGCTTTGACGCAAAGATGAAGAAGAACTATTTTACGGAAAAGGCGCCCCTTGAGGACTATGCCTATTCCTTTGCCGTTCTTGGTGACACACAGATCCTTGCGGAGAGCTATCCCGATAAGTTCACAGCGCTTTATGATTGGGTTCTCGGCAACGTTGAGGCGAAGAAGATCAAGTTCGTCCTCGGTCTTGGTGACATCACAAACAGCAGCACCAATGCTGAATTTGATCTGGCAAAGAAGAATATCGAAAGAATGAACGGCGTTGTGCCCTATTCGCTCGTTCGTGGAAACCATGACACCGAAAATCAGATGAAGAAGTATTTCCCCGTGAGCGCTTACAAGGATAAGCTCGGCGGTTATTACGGAAGCGATATTTTCAACAGCTGGCAGGAGCTTATAGTCGGCGAGATCAAATATCTGATCTTCACGCTTGATTACGGAGCAAAGAATGCTGTTCTCGATTGGGCAAGCGAGATCATTGCGGATCACCCCGAGCATAACGTCATCATCACCACCCACGCATACCTCTTCCGCGACGGAACCACTCTTGATGCGGGTGATGTCGTCCCTCCCTCCAATAAGGGCTCGCAGTATAACAACGGCGACCATATCTGGGATAAGCTGATCAAAAAGCACGAAAATATCGTCCTCGTCCTATCGGGACACGACCCCTGCGATTATGTCGTATATGCGCAGGATAAGGGCGAAAACGGCAACGTGGTCACCCAGATGCTCGTCGACCCGCAGGGCGTCGATAAGGCACAGGGCGGCGTTGGACTCGTCACGATGCTTTATTTCTCCGAGGACGGCAAGACGATGCAGGTCGAGACCTATTCGACCGACCGGGGGGCGTTCTTCCTTGAGGAAAATCAGTTCACCCTGACCCTCGATCTCGTTGAAGCAAAGACCGAGGAGACCACCGCCGAGGCAACCGAACCCGAAACCACCACGGCTCCCGCAACCGAGCCTGTGACTACAGAAGCTCCCACAGCAACCGAACCCGCGCCCGAAAAGAAGGGCTGCGGCGCGAGTGTTTCACTTGCAATCATTCCGATGATCCTTCTTGCACTTCCCGCTGTATTTAAAAAGAGGAGAGCGGAATGAACGTAATCGCAAAAAAGACCGAAGGGCTTGGCTTGCTTTATTCCTTTACCGCGCTTATAGGACTTGTGCTCGTCGGCATTGGGGTGTTTTATGACACTACCTCAACGAGTTTGCTGACCGCTTCGCTTGGCGTTGCATTGGTTGCTATTTCCTGTTATCACGTGGTGATATTCTGCCGCACTCCCGGTGAGATAATTACCGTTGACAGCAAGGGCATCCTTCACCTTCCGAATAACGTCACACTCGACCCCGCAGACCTCACCGACGTTTCATATAAGCGCGCAAGAGGTAAAGGTTTTCAGTATCGCTGGGGCGAGATCGTCCTCTTCACACATCTGGACAGCTACAAGTTCAATTTCGTGGATGATTGTGAGGATACCACAAAGGAACTCACAAGGATGATGTATGAGAGCAAAAACAACAAAAAACAATAAAAACAGCGGACGATTCGATTTCGGATTGTCCGCTGTTTTTATTAGTCACCGATATATTTTTCCGCCTGCAGCTTGAACATCTCGGCGTATTTTCCGTTCTTCTCAATCAGCTCGTCGTGTGAGCCGACCTCGCAGAGCTTGCCGGAATCGAACATATAGATTCGGTCTGCCATACGGGTGGTCGAAAGGCGGTGGGAGATGAAGATAACCGTCTTGCCCTCGGCGTATTTGAGGATGGATTGGTTGAGCTCGTACTCGGCGACGGGGTCAAGTGCGCTTGAGGGCTCGTCCATTATCCAGAGCTCATAGGGCCTTGCGAATACGCGGGCGATGGCGACCTTTTGGCTCTCGCCGCCCGAAAGATTGGTGCCCTTTTTGTCAAACTCGCGCGTGAGCATCGTCTGCGTGCCGAGCTTCAGAGAATTCAGCTTCTCGGTAAAGCCCGCGGCTTCGAGTGAACCCTCGACGGTTTTCGCGTCTTTTTCCTCGTCATACGCGCCCGACATTACGTTTTCCGCAACCGTGGTGGCGAATATCTTGTAGTCCTGGAAGACACAGCCTATCTTGTTGCGGTACGCCGAAAGATCATATTCCTTCGCGCTTTTGCCGTTATAGAGCACCTCGCCCGATGTGGGGTCGTAAAGCCGCATGAGTAGCTTGATGAGCGTGGTCTTGCCCGCGCCGTTGTAGCCGACGATGGCGATCTTTTCGCCCTTTTCGATCTTCAGATCAATGCCCTTTAAGGCATCGGCACTGCCGCTGTTCTCATTTTTTGGCTTCTTGTGATCGGATTTGTGCCACTGATACTTCGGTTTGTCCGAAAAATCATAGGTGAAAGAAACGTTTTTGAGTTCAAGCGACTCAAATGCGGGCACTTCGACCTCGCCGCTTACTACCTTCGGCTCGTATTCGAGGAATCCGTAATACTTCTCGAGGAAGAGCGAGTGCTCGGGGAATTTGGCAACGCGCTCTACGAAATCGGTGATGTTCCACTCGACTCGCCAGATCAGTCCCACGCTCGCGGCGAAAACTCCAACGAGGATCGCGCCGTCGAGCATTCGAAGAAGAAGATAGAAGATGATCCCGAGGCGAACTGCCTCCATAAATACATTGTAAAAAATGCCGTAGATCAGGAAATATTTGATTCCGTATTTCTTTGCAAGCTTTACTCTGTCCTCATTGTTCGAATCCGCTTCGCGGAGGAGCAGATCGCTGACGCGGCCGGTTCGTATCTCCTTGGCGTAGTCGGGAAGATGATAGACGCGGTTGAGATAATCGCGCTTGCGGTTGAGCGGCTTTTTCTCTTTTTCGTGCTTATAGCCGACTTTGTTGCCGAAATAGTTGACAACGCATCCGACAACGCCCATTCCGCAGACCACGTAGATGACGACCATATCGATATCCGCCGCGATCAGCGTTCCGAGAATGGTGACAAGGGCGATTATTCGCGCCGCGAGTGTGTTGAGATCGGCAAGGATCTTTAGCGAGCGCGAGGATGCCTCGTCCATAGCCCAGACAAAGTCGTTGTAAAACTCGGGGTCATCATAGCAAGCAACGTCGATCTCCTTGGTCTTCATAAACAGCTCGGTATGGATATGGTGATCGAGCTTGTGGTGAAGATTCGGCTTGATCACGCGGTGATAAACGCGCTCGATCATGAAGTAAACGCCATACCACAGCGCCATTAAGCCGATGATCTTAACTATGTCCTCAAGGGGATCACCGCGGTCGAGCGCGTTGAAGAGGTTGAGGGTAAAGACACCGTAAACGGCGTTGTTCACTCCGAGGAAGACTCCCTCGATGAGGAAGCTGAGAAGCACGAGCTCGGGGGTGTATCTGCAGACCTTGCCAAAGAGGACGACGTTGTTTCGCAGAATTCTGCCGAGCGACTGGCGCTTTTCCTTTTGCTTTTTAGCCATTGTCCTCACCTCCCGAAACGTAATTTTTAGCCTGAAGGTGGAACATTTCGGCATATTTGCTGTTCTTCTCCATCAGCTCGTGGTGCGTGCCCTCCTCGATGATCTCGCCGTCCTCCATCATATAGACGCGGTCGGCAAGCACGGCGGAGGAAAGGCGGTGCGAGATGAAGATGACGCTTCTTCCCTCGGTTGCCTTTATCATGTTTTCAAACATTTTGTGCTCCGCGATAGGGTCGAGCGCGCTTGAGGGCTCGTCGAGAACGACAACGGGTGTTTTTTCGGCAAAAATTCGCGCGAGCGAGACTTTCTGCTGCTCTCCGATCGATAAGTTGACGCCCTCATCATCGAATTCGCGTGTCATTGTCGATTCAATGCCGTGCTCGAGCGTTTCGATCTTACTCCACGCGCCACTCTCCTTGAGTGCCTCGGTCACGGCTTCGTCATCACCTTCGCGGGGGAGACGGTGAAGGACGTTTTCCTTGACCGAAAGCGAGAAGAGCTTGAAGTCCTGAAAGACACTTCCGAAGAGTGCTCGCCAGGAGGAAAGGCGGTAATCCTTCGCGCTCTTGCCGTTCAGAGTGACTTCACCCTCGGTGGGGTCGTAGAGGCGGAGAAGGAGCTTGACAAGGGTGGTCTTTCCGCTGCCGTTGCGTCCGACAAGTGCAATGCGCTCGCCGTCGGCAATGCGGAAATTGATGCCCTTCAATGATTCCTTTTCCGCGCCCTCGTATTTGAAATGTACGTTTTTGAATTCGATGTCGCCCCTCGTCGCCTCGGGAGCGGTCGGATCCTCCTTGATCGTCGGCTCATAGGCGAGGAAGTAGCGCACGTCCTCGATGTAGAGCGCGTGCTCGTTGAACTCGGCGAGGTACTGCACCATTGTCGAAAGGGCGTAGGATATGCTCGAGATCGAGTTGAGAACGATCAGACAGTCGCCCATCGTCATTCCGCCCTGCCCGTCGCCTATCGTGCGCCAGACCGAATAAAGCGTCGCACCGAGGACCGTGACGGCTTCAAGTCCGAAATTCTTGATAAAATCGCAGATAGCGAGTTTGGGACCGTACTTCTTCGTCAGATCGTTGTAATTCTTGCGAACCTCCGCGAGCATTTGGAGCTGTCGCGGGAAGAAGGAGCCCATTCGCATCTCCTTCGAATATTCGCCGAGGTAGAAGGTACGGCGGACATAGGAGAACTTGCGGTTGATCGGTTTGCGCTCGGTGCTCTGATCGTGATTCAGGACGTTTGCCTTTCTGCGGACGAATCCGAGAAGGAGCGGGATAAGCGCAAAGACGATGAGGAAGGGATCAATGGTGAAAATGAGGAACGACGTCATCGCAAGAGTGATTATGTTCCATATAAGGTTATCAAGTGTCTGCATGACCTTGCGGACGCGCTCCTGCGTTTCGTCCATCGCCTTGACGTATTTGTCGTAAAACTCGGGCGTTTCGTAGCAGGCAAGATCGACCTCGGTCGCTTTTTTGTAGAGCTTGCGCCGCAGGGCGTGGTTGATCTTCTCGGAGTAGATGCCCGAGATGGCGTTCCAATAAAAGTTTGAAACGATCCAGATCAGTATCGCCGCGCCGCCGACGATGAAGATGTAGGCGAAGATCGCGTCGATCGACCATCCCACACCCTCCACGCTGTCAACGATCAGTCGGATGAGGTAGGTGTAGAGCAAAAACTCAAGCGGCGCGTTGATGAAGGTGACGAGGTAATAGATAATGAAATATGACTTCGATGTCCCCCACACCTGAGCGAGGGCGAAGAGGTTGTTATCTATATTCCTCCTCAGCGGGAGTCGCTTTTTCTTCTTTTCTTCCTTTTCCTTTTTCAGCTTCGCTCGCTTTTCGGCGCGGATCTCTTTCTTCGTCTTCACCGTCTCCGCCGCGCCGTCGGAGAGGTTTTCGTTATCTTTTTCGGTTATACTCATATTGCCTCCTTTCGTGTGCCTTGAAAAGAAAAAGAGCACACATTTTGAATACGTGTGCTCTCTTTGTACGCGCAATTATCCTATGCGCATATATATCCGGAGGAAAAGACTGTTCCGGCAAGAGCACTTCGTGTCTGTGTTTTCATATTCATTTCCTCCTTTCTTTCTTTTTATTGCCCTAATTGTACCACTCCGCGCGGCTTTTGTCAATACTTTAGGGCAAATTTGCGACTCAACTTATTGTTGAGTTGGGAAAAGGCGGTAAATGCTTTCACTTATATAGTGTGCGTTTTGCCGAAAAGGTTTGAAACTTTTTTTGCTTTTAAGAAAAATTATTGACTATTTTGTCAAATTATGATATAATTACCGCAGTATCTTCGGATACTCGGAGAACACCAAAACGGTGGCGGTTGCTTCCCTATCAACGGGAACGCACAAATTTCTTTTTTGCCTTCCCGATGAGGGGAGGTGATGGAGATGGAGTTTACACTTGAAGAAGTATTAGGTATCATTACCATTATTTTTATCGTTTTAACTTACATCAACAGCATTTATAAAAAGAAATAACCGCCTTCTGCTTGCAACTTGAGGCGGTTAAATCTTTAACTTAATCATTGGAAGCAACCGTCATCGGTGCTCTCCGTTATTATTATAGCATACAAGAGTTGATTTGTCAACTCTTTTTTTATTTTATCTGTCTTTACCCGCCGTCAGCTTGATGAGCAGATCGATATCATCGGGCTGAACGCGAGCCTCGTGCGCCGCGCGGCAACGCTTTTCGGCGCCGCATTTGGTGCATTTGTGCGTGATAATATATCCCTTCTTCGGGTCGGGCTCGACGAGGATGGGCTCCATCAGTCCCAGACACTCGCAAGCGCGGTCGCCGGGGTTTTCATCGATATGTATCGACCACAGGCAGAAGGGGCAATGATTGCGCGAGGATGATCCGAGCGGCTTTACCTCGCGTCCGCAATGACCGCAGATGAATCCCGAATCGTTTTTTGCAAATCTTTTATTCTCAAGTTCCATATTTTTTGCCTCTTTTCTCTCTTTTTTGAAAAAAGCTCTTTATTTCTTTTGGTTTTTGTAGTATAATTATATTAATTATACATCATTGAAGGCTCACCGTCAAGAGCTTTGCGATATTTTTGATCCGCGGAGGTTCGGAATAATGGAAAATAAAATAAAACTGCCCGAGCTTCTTGCTCCCGCGGGTTCGCCCGAGGCGCTTACTGCCGCCATCCGTGCGGGCGCGGACGCGGTTTATATGGGAGCTTCGGGCTTCAACGCGCGGATCGGCGCGGCGAATTTTACGCCCGAGAGCCTTAAATACGAAATTGCACGTGCCCACGAGGCGGGCGTGCGGATATATCTGACACTCAACACACTCGTCTATGACCGCGAGATCGGCGATATGCTGAAAACCGCCGAAGCCGCATATCTTGCAGGTGCGGATGCCTTGATCGTCGCGGACCTCGGCGTCGCTTCGATACTGCGCCGCACATTCCCCGATTTCCCGCTTCACGCATCAACGCAGATGTCGGGGCACAACCTTGAGCAAGCTCGTCTGCTTGCAGAACTCGGATTCGAGAGAATGGTAATTGCGCGTGAAACCTCAAGGGAGAACCTTGAACTCGTTTGCCGCGAGTCGCCCATCGAGATCGAAGCTTTCGTTCACGGTGCGCTCTGCGTTTGCCATTCGGGTCAATGCCTCTTTTCCTCGATCGTCGGCGGACGCTCGGGCAACCGCGGTCTTTGCGCGCAGCCCTGCCGTTTGCCATACTCCGACGCGAAGGGCGGGAAGGTTTATCCTTTGAGCCTCAAAGACCTTTCGCTCGCGCCCCATCTGCCCGAGCTGATCGAAATGGGCGTTTCCTCGCTCAAGGTCGAGGGCAGAATGAAGCCGCCCGAGTACGTTGCGGGCGTTATCTCGATATGGAGAAAGCTTCTTGATGAGGGAAGAGGGGCGAATGCCGAGGAGATGCGCCGCCTTGCCGAGATCTTCTCGCGCCAGGGCTTCACCGACGGCTACTACGTTAATAATATAGGAAAAAATATGCTCGGCATCCGCACCGAGGGCGATAAAGCTCGCTCGGCATCGCAGAAAACGCGCATCGATCACAAAAACGACCGCGAGCCGATCCCCGCTTATGAAAACAGAAGCGCGCGGGCGTCCGATTACAAGCCTCAAAGGGCGTCGGGCAAGCGCGGAAAGCCCATCGTCAATACCGCGGTATTCCACAGCGCCGCACAATATACGGCGAAAGCGGCAAAATTCTTTGAGATCGCCTACCTTCCTCTCGAGGAATTCACAAAGGTACGCGGCGCGCGCGGAGTGATCCTCCCGCCCGTCATCTTCGATTCGGAAATGCCAAAGGTGCGCCGTCAGCTCGAGGAAGCCAAAAAACTCGGAGCGACGGATTGCCTTGTCGGCAATCTCGGTCACATTTCGCTCGCTCGTGAGTTTGGCTTGAAGCTCCACGGCGATCTTCGACTCAATATCACAAACAACGAAACGACATCGGCTCTCGAATCGCTCGGATTTGAGGACGTCATCCTCTCCCCCGAGCTGACTTTGCCGAGAATCCGCGATATTTCGGGCACCACATCTACGGTCGTTTACGGCAGACTGCCCTTGATGGTTACCGAAAAATGCGTCGGCAAGGAGATCGGCGGATGCGCGGTCTGTGAGCGCGGACAGGCACGGCTCGTTGATCGAATGGGCATCAAGTTCCCCGTTCTCCGCATTGCCGATCACCGCTCGCTGATCGTAAATTCGCTCCCGACCTATATTCTCGACCGCCCGCGCGATCTTGCGGAGGGCTTTATCACAAGAAGGCATTATATCTTCACCGTGGAATCCCCGCGCGAGGTCGATGCGATACTGAACTGCGCTCAGTCGGGCTCGCCCATCCCCGGCGGAAAATGCCGCCGCCTGCCGCAAAATCAGCCGCCGAAGAAAGGAAAATAAGATGAGAAACGTAAAAAACATAACCGCCGGCGTGGCTATCCTTCTCTGCATTTTCATTTGCATTTATATTTTGACGCTGTATCTGAAATTCACCCCCGATGAGCCGAAACTGCTCGAGGACGGGACTTACGAGGAGATCGACGGCAAGATCAAGCAATTTCTCGATTCAGACGTCAACATTAAAGAGCATCTGACCCTCGTGTTTCTGCTCGCATTTTCAGCCGCCGCGGGTTTTCTGCTTGAAAAAATGCCCGCTTTCGGTATGGTCACCTCGGCACTTGCGCTCTCCTACGCGCTGACGATGCTCCGATTCGACGCCCTGCCTAAATTCCCGATGTCGGTCATCACGCTCTGCCTCGTTCACGCTGTGGGCGCGCTCTTCTTCGCGGCAACGTCGGAAAGAGGGAAGAAGTCTTTCCTCGGGCTGAGCAGCGCCGCCTCGGGCGGACTGATCTGCAACATCACCGCCATCGGTCTTTGTGCCTACATCTGCCCCATCCTTCAAAGATTTGCCGAGATAGAGGAAAAGATCGCGGTGCTGAAGGAAAATAACCTCATTCTGAGCACCAGGATCGCCGCGATCCCCGATGTTGTCGATATGATCTGGCGCGCATTTGAGATGCACGGCACGGAAAAGGCACGCGAGGCTCTCACTTCGATCATCAGACAGTCCGAGAGCAACGGCATCGAAGCTGCCTTCTCGGGGACATACCTCGCCGAGGAATTGCCCGTTTATCTCCGACTTGCGATACTGCTTTTCGGAATCGTGATCCTTTCGCTTGTCTTCCGCCGCCGCGCCTTTGTCGGTGCGCTGTTGTCGGTCATCCCGCCGATCTACGTTTTCGGCAATATGATGTATGACAAGATCTCAACGGCGACTCTCATCCTTCTGACCCTCACCCTCTTCGGCGCGATCGGCGCATTTGCGGCATATCAGCGCGAGGGTATGCCCGCTCTTGTTGACGGCTCGGGCGACGAGCTTGAAACTGAGGACGAGGACGATCCCCTGCCGGATGAGATACCACAGAGCGACGCCGATGACGGCGCCGAAAACGAAAATCTTCCCGATTGGGAATGCGATAAGCTTGATTATTTCTACGAAAAGCCCAAATACGAGCCCGAGCCCGAGGGAATCACCCCAGAGGAGAGGGACGAATATCTTGAAATAGAGGAGAATAACGATGGAGATCCGAAAGAAGATAGCAAGCAACTTTGAAGACGGACTTGAATACGATTGCATATTTTTCAAGGTAAAATTCAATAATTTCCGAGACGTAAGCTATTCAACAGCCAACGAGGTGCTCGACCGCGAGGAGTGGGACGAGTGCGAATGCGTGCTCTGCCTGCCCGAATCCTACACCGATGACGGCGACGAAACGCCCTTCATTCTCTCCGTTCACGGCGCGGGAAGCCGCGTTTGCGAGGCGGAGAACAAGACGGGCGGAATCGCATACTGCCGCGAGTGCATCAAGCAGGGCTATGCCGTTCTCGACGTCTGCGGCTCACAGCCCCACGGACTCACAATGGGCTGTCCCGAGCACATTTTTGCGCTTCACAAGGCGTATCTTTACGCGATCAAGCATTATAACCTCTCGAAGCGAGTTCTCGTCGCGGGCGCGTCGATGGGCGGCCACACGGCAATGAACTTCGCGCACACCTTCCCCGGCATCGTCACCGCGCTCGGACTGATCTATCCCCGCCTCAATATGGACGGCGTCGAGATCGACGGTCATTACTGCATCGGCACCTGGGATAAGACAAAAAAGAGCGAAACAACGGGCTACAGCACCCACGACCGCATCGTTCAGATCTACCGTTTCCCCGAGGACGAATGGTTCGCGCCGAATACCATCGGCTTCAATCCCTACCTCACCCGCTCATACATAGGCGCGGACGGCAAACGCGTCGTCATCCCGCCCTGCCCGATCAAGGTTTGGCAGGGAACCGCCGACGTGACCGTTGACCCCGTTATGGTGACCGAATTCGTCGAATCGGTGCGCCGCTCGGGCAGCTACATCGAGTTCCACCTGATGGAGGGCGTCGGACATAAGATCAACGACGTTATGCGAACCGAGATCGCAATGTGGTTCAACAGGTTTATATAATGAAAGAACACGGCTGAGCCTTTCGGTTCAGCCGTGTTTCTGTTATATATTCGCCTCGATCAGGTCTGCGAGCTTTTTCAGCCTTGCATGGAGTCTTACCATATAATCCGCATAGGAAAGCGAGGTGTAGGACTTCATGATGCCGTCCTTGATTATGTAAAGCTCGGGCTCGGCGGAGATGGGAAGTTGGTTTACGATCTCGGTGATCTCATCATCGGTGAGTTCCTTGATCTTCTTTTCCGAACCGTATGAGGTCTCGGCGCAGATGCGGGTGCGCGCGAACTCGGTCTTTGCAAGCTGGCGGGCATCGCGTTCCCAGTCGATGTTGCCGTCGAAGGGCATCAAGTGCAGGTCGTGTTCGGCGTCGTTATCGTCGATGTGGAGCGCCGCGAGTCTGTTGCCGAATTCGCCGAGAAGATCGAAATCGTGCGCAAATGCATTGCGGTGGCCGCTGTCGTAGGTGAAGCGAACAGCGGGGTGATCCTTGAACTTTTCCATAGTCGCGTAGAGATGTTCGATGAATACCGAGTTTTCAAGGCAGAGAAGGAAGCCGTTCTCCTGCGCACAGTCCGCCATCTTTGTAAGGCGCGAAATGCCTAATTCATTTACAGCACCGGGGTCGGTGTGTCCCCAGGTGATGTGTGCAACGCCCTTCTTGATGCCCGCTGCAGCGGCACGCTTGATCTCGCGGCAGTAGCGTGCGCAGACCTTGTCGCCAAGCTCGCCATCGAACCATATTTCTGTCGTTTTGCCGCCCGTCAGATGGATGTTGTCGATCTCGAGGCCGTATTTCTTGCAAAGTTCGACCTGATATTCAAGATTATCGTCCGAAAACGCGCCCATTCCGATGGCAACGAAATCAAAGCCCGCATTTTTGATGGCGACGATCTTTTCCTCAATGTTTCCGCCGCCGTGAACATAAGTACCTATCTGAATCATTTGATTTTTCCTCCGATTTTTATAAGAGTATTGGGTTTCATTGTGATCTCGATCGCTGTGCCCGAGAATGCCCCGATCTTGTCGCCGTCGTGATCCTCGTCGATCGCGAAGATCTCGTAATCTCCCGCACGGTCGAAGCATACGGTAAAGGTCTTGTCCGTTGCCTCGGGATCGTTGGTGTAGTAGGAGATCACAGCCGCACCGTCCTCGCCGTCGATTGCCGCGAGGGCGTAGATATCGCCGTCCTCGCACTCAAGCTTCGCCTGCGTGCCGAGCTGATAGAGGGCAGAGAAGAAGTCGAAGGCGTAATATCCTTTGAGCGGGAGCATAAAATGGCTGTCCCAAAGGCCGTTGTATTCCTTGTCGGGGCGCGCGTCGTAGTACATCATCATATCGATGTCGGGGCTGTTCTGACCCGCGACCATAAAGGCAAAGTCGTAAGCCGCGCCCTTGAGTCCCTTGATGACGCGAACGCTGTCAATGAATCCCGTGGTCCAGCTTTCTATGTAGTTCCACTCGTTGAGGTGCTTTTCGATGTGACCGTAACCGAATTCCTCGAGCAGGTCGGCGACCTTCTTTGCGCGGTCGAGCATCTTTTCGGCGTGGATCGTGTAGATGTGCCAGGAGAAGAAGTCGAGCTCGGCACGCTCGCCCTCGGTCATTTTTTCAAGGAAACTGCGTGCCCAGGGCAGATTGTTTGCAAGCGCGGGGCCGCCGAGCTTGATCTCGGGGAAGCGTTTGCGAAGGTAGAGGAACGCGGTCTTGAAGAATTCAAAGAATTCCTCTGCTGTGCCGCTCCAGCAACGCTTGTTTTCGGTTTCATTGACGTCAAGGTCAGCCTCGTTCCAGATCTCCCAATACTTGATGGGGTAGTGGTAGCCGCTCGCCCAGCCCTCGGTGTAGTGCATTATGATATGCTCGCAGATCTTCGCCCACTTGAGCGGGTCCGCGGGCTTGATCGAGCCGTATTTGCCCGGCAAATGCTCGATAGAGGTGCCAAGGCGGTAATAGATCTCGCAATCTGCGTCAAAGCAGGTGGTGATGTATTGGTCGGTGTTGCGGAAATCGTAAGCAGTGGGATCATCGGGGTCGCGCGAGAAATCGGCGAAGATGCAATGGACGTCCATTACGTGCTGTGAGCCGTAGATCTCGGAAAGGGATGCGTCGTGGGTGCGCGCGTAGGGGATCCCCAGCGCCTTGAAGGTGTCAAAATTGCTGCGCCACTGGGATTTCATCCGGCGCACGGGGGCGTTGTTGACGGCGTGCATCGGCTTGATTTTGCCGACTGTTTCTGAAAATTTGACGTTGAGATTCATTTTTTACTTTTCCAATCTATAGTTTACATATTCAAAATGTTCAAATCCGTGGCGGCGGTAAAGCTCGGCGGCGCGAGTGTTTTCGGGTTCGGTCTCAAGGCGGTAGCGACGTGCGGGAATGCTTTCCTTGACAAATTCTAAAAACTCGGAGCCGAGTCCCCTTCCGCGGTATTCTTTTTTGACGTATATTTCCTCGATCCAAACGACCTTACCTCCCGCCTCCTGAGAGTGAGTGTAGGCAAGAACGCCGTACCCGACGGTCTGCCCCTCCGACTCAAATATGAAAGCATCGCCGTAAGGCGTGCCCGCGAGGAAAAGATCGAAGGAAGAGGTTATATTTTCTTCGGGAATATTCTCAAGCACCGCGGGAGAGGAATAAAAATCCTTTGCCATTGCGGTGTAGATGTGTTTGTCGTTTTTAGTGATTTTTCTGATCGTCATTTTATTAAATTTTATTAATAAGTTAAGTTTCACTTGGGATAATTGGGTGCAAACGGTGTCCCCTCATCACCCGCTGCGGCGGGAGCTTCTC